>JALVXQ010000208.1 GCA_027038255.1 Sulfurimonas sp.
GGACCTATATAGTCAATCCCCATCTCTTCAAAGAGCATACCCGGTGTTACAAGCTTGAGTGATTCTTCCATTCTTTTGGCAATATAACGTGCACCTTCACCAAAGTTATCTACAAAACTTTCAGTTGTTTTTTTAAAGCGTTGATAAAAAGGTGAGGCCATGGCAGAAGAGAGCATGCGTGAAATTGCACCAATGGGTTTTGCAATACTCATCTCATTATCATTGAGGATGATTATCATTGGGTATTTTCTATCTCCAAGTTCATTGAGTGCCTCATAGACCATTCCTGCCGTTATTGAGCCGTCACCTATCATCACAACAGGGATGCGCTCATCCTGCTCGCCTTTGAGTGCGATGGCCTTTGCCGCACCAACGCCCAAAGAGATAGAAGTAGAAGAGTGTCCTGCTACAAAATAATCGTCTTCACTTTCAGTCGGTTTTGTATAACCACAAATACCGCCAAATTGACGTAAAGTATCGAACTCATCCCATCTTCCCGTTAGCAGTTTATGTGCATATGCTTGATGCGAAACATCAAAGATAAAAGGGTCTTTTTTAGAATCAAACACCTTATGCATAGCTACAATAATCTCTGTAGCTCCCAGTGTCGAACTTAAATGACCGCCATTTTTACTGACTACTTCTAAAATTCTTTCTCGAATATCTGCACACAGAGTCTCTAACTCTGCAATGCTTTTGTTTTGTAAATCCATTTTACTCACTTAAAGCCGCTTTCTTTACTCTCTCAAATCTTTTTGATATCTGTGCATCTATATTTCCGGCATCACTGATAACAACAACACCACCCTCGTTAACCGCACTATCTGCAAGAACTGTGATGTGTTCAAGCGTTCCAAGATGTTCGGATATATAGGCATGATTTTTAGGATTTACTTTCAATGTCACTTTTGACGCGCCTTGTAAATCACCTATGAGCTCATCTGACAATACTTTTGCAACTTCTGAAGAGTTTGTACTCAGTTCTACCTTAATTACCTCTTTGGAAATATCAAGTGCTGCCGTAACAAGCTCATTTTTCAGGCTCTCTAAGGAGCTCTCAAACTCCTCTGCACTCTGTTCTAACTTCGATATAGAAGTCGTAAAAAGTGCTATCTGTTCATTTAAATTTTTATCTATCTCTTCAAGCGCCTGTGCATGACCGGCCTTCATTCCCTCTGCAAAAGCTTCCTTTTTGGCTTTTTGAAGTGCTTCTTTGAACTCTTCTTCTTTTGCCTCAAGCTTCATCTGCAGTTTAATAAAGTTTGAAGACATCTCATCAGTCTTTTTCATCAGAGATTCAATCAAAGACTCTTTTGATTTACTGTCCAGTGCACTTGAATCAATCTCTGCTGCATTTTGTATAACACTCTCATTTGATGCAGGTTCTCTATACTCCTGCATCTCTTGAGTATCTGCATCCCCACCCAAAGCGATAACCTTGAAGTTATACTTCTCTACATTGTGCTTTTCAATTCTGCTGTTTGGAATTACTGTCGCCATGATGTTACTCTATCATCTCTTCAGATGATCCCATCTGAATTGTACCGGCTTCTGCCAACTGATTGACCACTTCGACAATTTTTCTCTGTGCTGTTTCTACATCTTTCATTTTCACTGCACCAAGGAACTGCATCTCCTCTTCAAATGCCTCTTTGGCTCTCTCACTCATCGCAGAGAAGAACTTCTCTTTGAGCTCTTCAGGGGAGGATTTGAGTGCTAACATCAAGTCTGCTTTATCAACAGCTTTAAGCACCTCAGTAATCGCCATTTTATCGAGTGAAACCATATCTTCAAAGGTAAACATCATCTCTTTAATGAGCGTAGCAAGCTCTTCATCTACCTGCTCAATTGTAGAGAGTGTCTCTTTGGCAGATTTAACACCAAGACGGTTAAAGATGTCAGCCACAGCGCGCGTTCCACCAACTTCAACTTTGTAGGATGCAAGGGATTCAAGTTTAGATTCAAGCACGGCTGAAACACGTTTGATAACCGAAGGCGAGATATCCCCAAGTTTTGCCATACGCATAGCGACTTCACT
>JALVXQ010000209.1 GCA_027038255.1 Sulfurimonas sp.
TAGATATGCTGCTTCCCTGGTAAAATCTCTTCATAACCATCTAGTGGAATTGCATTACATTTTGCTTCACCAACACCACCACTTGCAAGACTCATATTGCCGCTCACTCTATATGAGAGAAGTAACTCACTTATCTCACTTCTTGCATTTTTTCTCTTCTTTGCAATCTCTGTGACTCTGTTGGCAACTTTTGTGGTGATCTCTACATCTTTGTTTATAGATAGATCCACTTTAAATGTGAATGGTTCCGAATCATCTTCAAACCACTCGATAACATTGACATCTGTAAAAGAATCAAGAGCATTTTCAAGTGCTCCTTTTGTTCCTGCATACTGTAATGCTCGAAATGCACCTGCGACCAAATCTCTCTGAACACTCTCACTAAAGCCGTCAATATTGACATCAGCCTCCCATGCAAGAAATGGAAGAACGCTTATGTGACATGTAAGAGGATCTACACTTAAAAGTTGTAAATCAAACGACTGCAAATCTTCTCTATGCATCTGCTCGTAACATCTCCAAAGTTCACTCATATATGCAGGAAGTAAACTCATCACACAGCCTCACTAAAGTTGAGTGTGAGAGTTGTTACATCTATTACCTCATTCTCTGCACACTCTATCGTTGCAGTAGGTTTTACTAAAGTGATATCTTTTACCATCTCAGACTCTAAGAGACCGTAGATTTTTGAGAGTGTAAGACTCTTACCAAAGATAAGAGTATTCTCTTTTATACGACTCTCTATGAGTTCTCTCACACTCGATTCATAAGTCATGTCATAGAGAACTATATTTGCCTCTATCGTAGCAGCTATAATAGTTGCAGAGTTTACTTGCACATCATCAGTAAGCGGTCTTATGTTCTCAACATTGAGGGCATCATTTACACGAGAGATCATCACACTATCTGCTACTCCATCAACACTTAGAAGATAGATTTTTACAACTCCAGCTGTATCTGTAATAACCTGCACATCAACTATTCTCACATCAGATGTAGATGCATAGTATTTGTAAGTTAAAATAGATCCCGCGGTTGATTTACTCTCACGAGAGAGCCAAATTCTCTCACGAAACCTCTCATCATCTTCAATATCTGCACCATTTGCAAAAGGAGCATTTTGAGTGGCAGTTACAACATAAGGCAGCGGTGTAGTTATCACATCTGTTTTTACATCACTTGACTCCACATACAACTGAAGTTCAACACTTCCATTTGCAGTTGTCTCTCCAGAGACTATAAGAACATCATTCAGCAAGAGTGCATAAGTACCATTGCCATCACTAAGTTGCATATTTTTAGGTAAATTAATATCATAAGACAAAGGTGTTGATAGCTTGAAAGTAAAATCAGCATACGGCTTCGCACCTTCAAGTCGAAGTACTCCGTAACGAGTAGCTCCAAGATGGTCAAGGTCGCTTCCTTTTGCAAAAAGAAGTAGTTGTGCTTTTACTGCATTATTTATGCGCGTTCTCAAAAGCTGCTCCACATAAGCATCAGCTTCTATCATCGTCATAATGTCATCACTAGCACTTGGAATATACTCAATCCCTTTGGATTTTGCAATCTCAATAAAAAGGGCAAGTTTATGAGCTCTTAGACTTTCCCAGTCAAACACTTCGACAACTTCAGGAGCTGGCAAATCAAGCAGTTGCATTTATGCCTCCTAAATCCACACTCACATTTTTAAGTGTGTCGTTTTCCAAGTACTCAATGTTTATGAGTACTTCATCACCGGTAGAGATACTTACATTTTTCACTACCACGCGCTCTTCATTGTTCTCAATCGCTTCATAAGTGTAGTCCGATGCTAAAAGCACCCACTCATCTGTAACTGGCTTGTCGATTAGCTCAAAGAGTTTTGAACCGTATGCCGGTCTGTTGACTCTTTGAACCAATGGAGTAGATAAAATCCTTGCGATTGACTCCTCTGTGCTTATCTCTTTCGTTATCATGCTCTTGATGCTCCATCAGTTGTAGAGAAGTTTGTAAGACTTCCTTTTACATCATTAACATTTGCATCTGTGCTGA
>JALVXQ010000210.1:0-1017 GCA_027038255.1 Sulfurimonas sp.
GATGTCATCATTCATGATAACGCGGTCTTTGTTTTTACTCAAAAATTTACCTCATTTATTTTAGTTTGTATAAGCTTCAAGAATTCCTCTTGGCTTAAATTATACTGCTCTCTAGTTCGTCTATCACGAATAGCTACTGTTTGGTTAGCAATCTCTTCATCACCAATGACAACAATCATCGGAACACGAGTCTTCTCAGCAGTTCTAATTCTCTTGTTTAAAGAATCATTTTTCGCATAAATCTCACTATCGGCATTAATGTCAATAAGTTTATCTGATAATTCCTTAGCATATTCTTTATGTGACTCTGCAACAGGAACAATTGCAACTTGTGTAGGAGCAATAAACATAGGAAACTCTCCAGCATAATGCTCAGTTAAAATCCCAATGAAACGCTCAAAAGAGCCTAAAATAGCACGGTGAATCATAACAGGTTGGATTTTATCGTTCTCTTCACCATTATATTCAAGCTTAAATCTCTCAGGAAGATTAAAATCTAACTGAATTGTCCCACATTGCCACTCACGCCCAATAGCATCGGTAATCTTAATGTCAATTTTAGGACCATAAAATGCACCACCACCCTCATCTATCTCATAAGAGAGCTCATTTCGGTCCATAGCATTTTTCAGAGCTTGTGTAGAGATCTCCCACACTTCATCACTTCCAACAGCCTTATCTGGACGCGTTGAAATCATCATCTTATAATCAAATTCAAAAGTGCTCATAATTTTATCTACAAAATCAACCACTTCAATGATTTGATCTTCAATCTGGTCAGCACGACAAAAGATATGTGCATCATCTTGTGTAAATTCACGCACTCTAAAAAGACCATGTAAAGCACCAGTAAGCTCATGACGATGCACCACACCATACTCAAAATACTTAATCGGCAAATCTCTATAAGAGTGAAGTTCATCTTCATATACCTTAATATGCCCAACACAGTTCATAGGTTTTACACCAAACTCTAGCTCATCAATATGCGTAAAGTACATATTTTCACCATAGTTT
>JALVXQ010000210.1:1027-2021 GCA_027038255.1 Sulfurimonas sp.
GAAGCCAAATAGGAAAACCAGCCCCAACCTCTTCACGGAAAGTGAAAAGTTTCATCTCATTTCCAAGTTTACGGTGGTCTCGTTTTTCAGCCTCTGCCATCATATCCATATAAGATTTGAGAGCATCTTTTGTTGCAAATGCTATACCATATATACGAGTAAGCATCTCATTTTTAGAGTCTCCACCCAAATAAGCACCAGAAATTTTAGTAAGTTTAAAGTAGCGAATAAGTCCAATATTTGGTAAATGTGCACCACGACAAAGGTCTTCAAACTCCCCTTGTCTATAGATACTCACATCTTCATCAGGTATCATATCTAAAACAGCTTGTTTGAGATGGTCATCTTTAAACTTCACACGAGCCTCATCTTTAGAGATAACATAACGCTCAATAGGATACTTTTTCTTTGCAAAAGAGAGCATCTGCTTCTCAATCTTTTTTAAATCCCCTTGCCCTATCTCAGCAGAAGTTTTAAAATCATAGTAAAAACCCTCTTTAACTGTTGGTCCTACATAAAATTCTGCGTCAGGATAGAGAGACTTAATAGCCTGTGCCATAAGATGAGCTGTTGAGTGACGCAACACCTCTAAAGCCTCTTTTGAGTTATCTAATTCTATCTCCTCACCCTTCAGTCCAAGCTCCTCAGCTGTTTGTAAATCTACTATACTATCATTATATTTTATTGCTATTGCACTCAAATCTATTCCTATAATTCAGTTTTTAATACGGCACCATTTGATGCGTTTGATACGAGAAGTTGGTATCGTTTTAACCATTTTGATTTTACTTCATTTTTATATGGTTTATACGCCTCTTCTCTTTTTGCTAACTCTTCATCATCTACATTGAGTTGTAAAATGTGTTTATCAACATCAAGTTCTATCTCATCGCCATCTTCAATAAGTGCAATAAGTCCACCCTCAGCAGCCTCTGGAGAGACATGACCAATAGAAGCACCTTTTGTAGCACCAGAAAAACGACCATCGGTAATA
>JALVXQ010000211.1 GCA_027038255.1 Sulfurimonas sp.
TTGTTATTTGCGAGTCCTACTATGAGACCACGTTTGCCTTTCATTATCATCCTACTTCTCCTTTAATTGTAATTCATCTGCATATGCTATCATCGTACAAAAATGCTCTGCATACAGAGCGGCACTGCCGACAAGAACACCATCTACATTTTTGACACGCAGCAGATCTTTTATGTTGTTTACTTTCACACTGCCGCCATACAGAAGTGGTGCAGGTGATTTTCTCTTCAGCTGGGTATGAATCTCTTGAATATCTTCAAGTGTTGGTATCAATCCCGTACCTATCGCCCAAACCGGCTCATAGGCGATTATGAGATTTTCATAGTTAGTATCGATACCTTCATACTGCGCAGAGATGTACTCCAATGTCGCATCTTTACCTGCTTCACGTTTCTCTTTTGGCTCGCCGACACAGTAGACTATTTTGAAACCCTGCTCTTTAAAGTAGTGAAACTTTTGAGCGATAAACTCCTGCGTTTCACCTAAAACATGGCGTCTTTCACTATGCCCTATGAGTATGGTTTTTATGCCGAACTCTTCAAGCTGCTCCAAACCTATTTCACCGGTAAAAGCACCCTTGACTGTCGGGTAAGCATTTTGAGTGCCTACTTCTACTTTTGTCTCAAAGCTGTCAAGTGATGATATTGCAGGGAAAACTAAAACATCTTGTCTGCTCTGTTTTGCACATTTGTCTACCTCTTCTATATATAAAGCTGTATCGTGACGTGTCAAGTTTGTTTTTAAATTTGCTGCAATAATCATTCTCTCTCCTACTCTTTTTCTGTTTTTGGTACCATTAACGGCTCTACTCCAGGAAGAACTTTGCCTTCAAGTAGTTCTAAAGATGCCCCGCCGCCGGTTGAGATGAAACTCATATCATCATCAACACCTACACGCTGTACAAGGTCTGCTGTGTCTCCGCCGCCTACAACAGTTGTTGAGTAACTGTCTGCAACAAAGTGGGCTATTTTTGAAGAACCGCGTGCAAATTTGTCCATCTCATAAACACCCATAGGACCATTCCATAAAATAGTCTGCACATCATTAAGCCCTTCACGATAGAGTCGTACTGTAGCCGGTCCGATGTCAAGTCCCATCCACTCATGTGGTATCTCTTGGGCAGTTACGATTTTGCTGACAGAATCTTCTGAAAATGTTTGTGCCGCAACCACATCAATAGGCAGGTAAAATTTTACGCCGAGTTTCTTTGCCTCATCCATAATATTTTGCGCCTCTTCCAAGAGTTCATCTTCAACCAAAGAAGCCCCTATCTCATAACCCATCTGTTTTAAAAATGTAAATGCCATGCCACCGCCGATAAATACTTTGTCAACTTTTGGAAGCAGATTTACAAGGGCTTCAAGCTTTCCTGAAACTTTGCTTCCACCGACAATCGCAGCAAAAGGACGTACAGGATTACTCATAAGTTTTCCAAAATAGTTCACTTCACGTTCAAGTAAAAAGCCTGCTGCTTTATGTTTAGTGTCAAAAAACTTTGTAATGCCATGGACAGAAGCATGTGCACGGTGACTTACGCCAAAAGCATCATTGACATAAAAATCTGCCATGGAAGCGAGCTTGCGTGAAAGTTCTGCATCATCTTTTGTCTCGCCTGGCTCAAAGCGCAGGTTTTCCAAAAGTAAAACTTCATGACGCGGCAAGTCTGCTGCTAATTTCAATGTTGCATCATCGACTATACCGGGTGCCAACTCTACATGACGCTTTAGAAGCTGTTGCAGTCTTCTTGCAACTGGAGCAAGCGAGTATTTCTCAACAACCTCACCTTTTGGACGCCCTAGGTGTGAGGCTAAAATAACCGCACAGTCTAAATCTAAACAGTAGTTTATAGTCGAGATAGCAGAGCGGATGCGTCTGTCATCGGAGATGTTACCAAATTCATCCATTGGGACATTAAAATCACAGCGAATAAAAACTTTTTTATTTGCCAAATCTAACTTTTTTAAGTGCAGTAGTTCCAAATTGTTTTCCTATTTTGAGATGTGTAGAGCCATAT
>JALVXQ010000212.1 GCA_027038255.1 Sulfurimonas sp.
AAAACTGGCTGAGAGAACACAAAAAAGTCTCTCAGAAATCAATGCTACCATTAATGTTGTCGTCCAATCAATAGCAGATGCTTCTACACAGATGCATAGTAATTCTCAAGAAATTTCTGAACTCTCCAATATTGCCCAAGGTGTAGAATCAAAAATAAATACAACTGTTGAAATCGTCAACAAAGCTGTTCATGCCAGTGAAGGCACTGTAGGAGAGTTTGAAAACACGGGAAATAATATTAAAACAATTGTTAGTAAAATTGAAGAGATAAATGAAATTTCTTCAACAAATGCCCGCAGCGTAGAAGAGATAGCTGCAGCAGCTGAACATCTAAACGCTATGACAGATACACTGAACACAAAACTTGAAACATTCCGTACCTAAAAAAATTGTCCTTCTCGTTCCCATTCTTCTGAATGGGAACGAGAAACTCCTACGGTGACGCTATGCTAACCTTGTAAAAAGATACGTCCATTTTTCACAACAATATCTGTTAGAAGTTCTGCCTCAAAGACTCTCTCGGGGAATTTTTTCAGAGCCTCTTCATATGTAGGATTTGTTTTGCAAAAAGAGAGAAATGAGTCTTCTGTTGTAGCAGCTTTTTCTTCGCTCACGCAGGCAAATTTTGCAACAAATTTTTCAATGCTATAAATTGCCTCTGCTTTATTCTCATCGAGTAAAAGATTTGTGCCTTCACTTTCCCCTATTCTATGCGGGATTACAAATATCTTTTTACCCATCTTTAAAGCATATTCAACACTGCGCATCGTTCCTGAATCTTTATCTGCATAGGTGACGATCAATACATCTCCAAGTGCGACTACAAGCTCATTTCTCAGAACAAAATTGTACTTATTCGATGGAGTTTGTGCAGCAAATTGGCTCAGAACCAAACCCTCTGTTTCAATACTGCTAATGAGATTTTTATTGATGGCTGGGTAGCGTTTGTCAAGCCCGGTGGCTGCTACCATGATTGTGTTGGCGGCACCTGCAGCTTTGTGCGCAATGGCATCGACGCCGATCGCACCACCGCTGACAATAGTCACTCCCGCTTTAGAGAGCTTTGATGCTAAAAGATATGTCATCTCACGCGCATATTGGTTTGGCTTGCGTGAACCGACTATGGAAATTTTCCTGTTTTTGAGCAGTTCTGTGTTTCCGATGCAGTAGAGCTGTTGCGGATATTTTTTCATAGACTCCAGTGCATCAATATGAAAATCTATCTGCTGCATCATAAACTGCTAATATATCTTGTTGATAAGCACAAGATCCACATCTTTTGCAAAGAGTTTTTTAGATTCATAGAGTGCTTCAAGGGTATTTTTATGAGGATGCCCGATGGCTATTGCAGTTCCATGTGCTTTTGCAACCGCTATAGCTTTTTTTATCTGTCCCAAGATATAGGGCTTATCCATATGATGATCTAAAAAAATATCACGTGCAACATACTTGAGACCAAAATTTCTTAAAACCTTTGGCGCTTTTGTCTGTGCAGTGGTTCTGCTGTCTATGAAATGGATATGGTACTTGTTAAGTGCAAAGATGAGTCTGTTCATAGCCACTTCATTGGATGTAAACTTACTGCCTGTATGGTTGTTAATATAAGCAACTTTTGGGAAAAGTTTTTTTATATCGGCAATTCTTTGTAAAAGCTCCTGCTGAGACTCATTGACTCGCAACGTATAAGGCTCTTCTTTATTAAAGTGCATCGCTTCCATCGGCAAGTGCACCATATAAAATTTCTCATGTGCGGCAAGTTTCGCAGAATTTGGACGTGCAGGACGCGGTGGCAGAAAAGACATAGTCAATGGCAGATTGAGACTTTTGACTGCCCGTACTTGAGAAGCAGTTTGCACATCATCAATTATAATGGCTAGTTTTGGCTTTGCAACGTAGCGTTTTATCTCTTTATGTGACACCTTTGGAGGATTCGCCAATGCTTCATTATCTATCTCATGAGAAGCGGAATTATAACTTTTTGACTCATTTTTAAGTACTTCTTGGAGTTGTTTATTGACACTTACTTTTTGAGTTTTTGGTTTAGCAGGCAGTTTTTTCACATGCTGCTCTTTAGAGAATTTTGGAATCTTTTCTTTCGCATTTGAGTAACCGAAATAGTATCCTATAAGTATAGAACTCAAAACCAATGCAACAAGAGCGAGTGTCCATGCTGTGTAGGTTAAAATTTTTGAACTGTTATGTGATTTTTTACTTTTTTTTCTTTTTGCCATTGTAAAACTTTGTCCACTTCTTATATTTTTTGAAACTATATCCTAAATATATTAAATAGATAATTTTATGGCATTTTGTCATAAGAAATTGCATGTGCTTCTTTTAAGAAAAATTTCTGTATAATTGCGCGTTCCTTTCTCTTTGTAATCTCTTGAATGAGACTATATTTAGATCCGAAGGGGAAACAAAAGCCTAATCAGGCAATACCAAGAGGAGATCATACTATATGAGAAACTACGAAAACCTAGTAATCGTAAAACCTACATTTACTGCTGAAGAGATTCAGGCAGCAATCAAAAATGTTGAAGATATAATAACTTCTAACGGCGGCGAAATCGCAGCTCAAGATGCAATGGGAATGAGAAAATTAGCATACCCAATTGATAAAAACGAACGTGGATATTACCAAGTAATCTACTACTCAGTAGCACCGTCTGCAATTTCTGAAATTGAAAGACGTTTCCGTATCAATGAAGATTTACTTCGTTTTGTAACTATTAAATACAGTACAAATCGTGAAATCACTGCATGGAATGCTTTAGTTGAAAAAGCTAAAAAAGCAGCGGCAACTCCGGCAAAAGAAGAGACTCCTGCAGAGGAAGCTCCAAAGGCAGAAGAGGCTCCGGCAACAGAAACTCCAGTAACTGAAGCGCCTAAAGCAGAAGAAGCTCCGGCAACTGAAGCAGCAGCTGAGTAATAGCATACGCTATAAAAAGAAGGAAAATTCATGTTCAATAAAATAATTTTAGTTGGTAACCTAACACGCGACATCGAACTGAGATACTCTCAAGGTGGTATGGGAATTGCAAAAACTGCAATCGCAACAAGCCGTAAATTCACAAGCAATGGTGAAAAAAAAGAGGAAGTATGTTTTGTAGATATCACTTTCTTCGGCAGAAGTGCTGAAGTAGCAAACCAATACCTTCGAAAAGGAAGTAAAATCCTTGTTGAAGGAAGATTACAATTTGAACAATGGGTTGACCAAAACGGACAAAAAAGATCAAAACACTCTGTAATCGTTGAGACTATGCAAATGCTTGACTCACGCAGTGACTCCCAAGGTGGAGGAAGCTACAATGCACCGGCAAGTTCTGGCGCAGAGTATGCAGCACCAGCGCAGGGACAAGCACAAAGCTATCAGGCACCACAACAGCAACAAAGCTATGGACAGCCGCAACAACAACAGAGTTATCAAAAACCGTCACAAAGTTCACCAGCTCAGGAACAAAGCCGTCAAATGCCAAGTCCTGCTGATGTACCGGTTATTGACATTGATGAAGATGAAATTCCGTTTTAGCAAATAAATAGATATAAAAGGTAATAACATGTCAGAAAAAAGAAAATACAAAAAAAGATATTGTAAATATTGTGAAGCAAAAGTTGACTTCATGGATTATAAAGACGTAGCAAACTTACGTTTTTCACTTTCAGAGAGATATAAAATCATGCCACGTCGTTTAACAGGAAACTGTAAACGTCACCAAGATATGATTGCTACAGTAATCAAACGTGCTCGTGCAGCTGCATTCGTACCATATACTGTAACTCGTAAAAAAGTTGTAACAGCACCTTTTGAAAACCTAAAATAAGGTTTTCACGGTGCTTCGGCACCATTTTCAAATTAGGAATATTTATTGCTTTAAGCTAGAGAAAAAAGCAATATTATGAAACTACTTCTACTCTTTTTCTTACTACTCTCACTTACATATGCAAAAATAACAACAGACTTTTCTGTAATCGTACATAAACCATTTGATGCAGCACTTTTTGACATCACAGAAGATTATGACAGAACAATAACAGCCGTAGGCTTTTCAAAAGAGTTTAAACAATCATCGAAACCTTCAAAATCTTACACAAACGCTTTTGACTATTTGGCAAGTGTATCAAACAAGTACGGTTCTCAAATGAGTCTGGTAAAAGTGAACAATCAGGCACAAATTATTCTTTCAAAAACAGCAAAACTCAATCGTTTCAACAAAGCTGTCGCTGTCGTAAAAACACCTACAAACGGTTACTTTATCGGTGGGTACACTATGGATGGTTCACTTCTTGTTGCAAAACTTGACAGCAATGCAAATATTCTCTACTCTAAAATGTTTGGGACGAAAAACTATGACAGAATGAGTAATCTCATCCTACTCAGTGACGGTGGTGTGCTTGCAGTGGGTTCCTCTTTTACCTCACGTGCTATTACAGACAGTATGTTTCAAACAGGTCTTGGAAATAATGACATCTTCATCACAAGGTTTTCAAAAGAGGGACATATACTCTGGAGCAAAAAATATGGCACCCGCTTTGATGACAACGGCATAGATGCCGTAGAGGCGCAAGACGGCTCTATCATCGTTGTAAGTACTATGGCATCGCAAAAGAGCAGAGATGTAAGCTTTATGCGCATTACAGAAAATGGGAACAAAATCTGGCTCAACCATTTCATAACGCAGCATCATGGCGAGAATTTAACAGTGCCTACAAAGATTATTAGACTCAAAGACAACAGCTTTGTTGTCAGTCTCATTCAATACAATCAGGTACAAAAAGAGCATATCCGCTTAGTAAAATTTGATCTTTATAAAAACATCTTGGCAGACAAAGAGATTAGCACCACTTACCCATCAGGGCTTATGGATATCAAAGAGTTCTCAAACGGGATTTTGATGGGTGTTGGTTATGTAAAAGACAAACACAACAGTGACGGCTTGGCTATGCTCATCGATTCTGACTTGTCTATGCTCAAACAGGAGCATTACGGTGGAGAGAATTTCGATATCTTTTATGCCCTAACTATTTTACATAACTCGCAGGTTGCCGTTGCTGGAATTCATACTGGTGACTATTCACAAGAGGGCAATATGTGGATTCTCAAACTCAACCATGATGCAACGATTGCGCAGATATCTACGCTTAGTGGAAATTTTTACGATGCACTGTGTAAAACTTTTGCAAAAGAGATAAAAAGAAGAGAGCTTCTCATAAAAGAGGATTTAACGATTGAGTTTACAGACAAAGCACTCTATTTTCAAGTCGGGAAATATACGCTCACGCAAGCCCAACAAAAGTTTTTATCTTCTTTTAGTAAAAAACTTCTCTCATTTATGTATGCAAACAAAGAGATTATTCGTACTTTAGCGATTAACGGGCACACTTCAAGTGAATGGAAAAATGTAAACTTTAAAGAGCGCTATCTGCAAAATGAAAATCTCTCTATGAAACGTTCTTATTCAGTTCTGCGTGAGCTCTTTAGCACACAAAATGAAGCAAAACAAAAATGGTTGAGTAAGATTTTACAGGGAAGCGGTTTGAGCTTTTCTCATAATGTCATTAGAAGTGGCATCGAAGACAAAACAAAATCAAGACGGGTAACACTCAAAATTATTTTGAAATAAATTTACAATTAACCACAAGAGGGTGTTTCACCGTCAGATGCATATTTCCATACGAAATCATAAAGATTTTTAACATCTTTTTCTCTCATTTTTTTAACTTTCTTCGCAGCATGTGGACAAATTTTTACCCACTCAGTTTTGAGATTAGCAGATTTATTTATAGCTTCCCATCCACGACGGTCATGTTTGATGGCAAAAACTGCCCCACTTTTTAGGCCATCTTTTTTACATACACCTTTTAATTTTTTCAAATATACTCTTTGACCTTTACTTGCATCTGCAGTAGCAGACGTTGCGAAGAGTGAACCTGCAACCATAGCAGCCAATAATAATGAAGTAGTTTTTTTCATACTTTTCCTTATTTTGTGATAAAACTGTGATATGTTACTCACATCTAGATAAATTATAGATTAATCTTATAATAGGAGTTCTGCAAGAAGTCTAATTTACTTACGCAATCTCTGCTATATGTTTTTCTCTAAAATCAAGTCGAGTTTTATCCTGTTTGAGTTTTTTATAGAGTTTAAATTTTGCTTTTTGAAGCTCTTCATCACTATAATCAAACTCTTTTTTCAGCTCTTCGTCACTGGCATTTGCACAATCCATTGCAAAAAGCTTGAGCTCTTTTTTTGTCAATTTTGACTTTAAAACGCTGTAAAGCACTTTATCATCTTCAATCAAATCAATGCTCTCGAATTTACAAAACTCCGCAATCTTATCTCTAAAATTATTCTCATTGTGGTACTGTCTCCAGACTGTATTTTCTAACATTTTTATATTTCCTTTAGTAGTAGTGACAAATCTTTCTCTTGGATGATAATATTTGCCTCTTTTTTAAGTATGTCACGTGCGCAAAAAGCAACGCGTGTTCCTGCGTGAGCGAACATTGAAAGGTCGTTTGCACCGTCACCACAGACAAGTGTCTCCTCTTCGCTGATATCCATAACGCTCTGCAAACGTTGCAGCATGTCCCCCTTAGAAAAATTGAACATCATATCGCCACCCACAAGTCCTGTGAGTTTTCCATCTTTAACATGGAGTGCATTTGAAAAGTCTGCATCGTATCCCAAAATATCTTTTGCATAGGATGTCGCAGTACGAAATCCACCGCTGAAACAGACTACTTTCATACCACGACTTTTGAGCTCAGCTATAGTCTCACGCGCACCCGGCATATATGGCAAATTATGTGAAATCTTTTCAACAATGGAAAAATCCAAGCCTTTTAATAGTCCAATTCTTTGCTGCAGAGATTCAAAAAAATCGAGTCTACCGCTCATTGCCTCTTCTGTTATTTTTGCCACCTCTTCACCAATGCCAAGCTCCTCGGCAAAAAAGTCTATAGTCTCGCCATCCATTAGCGTAGAATCAAAGTCAAATACTGCAAGTTTTAGCATAAATTTTCTCTCTTTTGTATATAATGTCACAATTATATCTAAAGACAACTATAATAGGACTTTTTTTGTTTGATGCACTCATAAACAAGTTGAAAAACGACACATATATTACACTAGAGACTACACCGGGGCACTCTGCAAAATTTACACCGGTCATCGATAAAATCGAAGCATTAGGGCTGCACACAATGGTAGATGGTTTTTCTACTACGGACAATCCCCTTGCCAAGCTCAAATTTAACGCCCTTTTTGCAGCTAAACTCCTCCAAGAGCGATTTAACAAGCCCGTTATAGCGACTATGAGTATGCGTGATAGAAATAAAATTGCTCTGCAGTCTGACCTGCTTGGTGCAAATGAGTTTGACATCAGAGCTATTTTAGCACTTACAGGAGACCCGGCAAACATCTCCGATCAACCCAATGCAAAAGGTGTATTTGAGGCAGATTCAACACTCTTACTTGACATCATATCTGCTTTTAATGCGGGAATGGACTATGCGGCAAAACCTTTTAAAGAAGCTCCTAAACACATCCACCCTTTCGCTGTTGTCAACTCCTATGCGAAAAATCCAAAAACACTGCAAAAAAAGATGCAAAAAAAGATAAAGCACGGCGCACGTGGCATCATTACGCAGCCTGTTTATGATCTTGAGAGTGCAAAACAACTTTTAGAGCTTAAAGAGCAGGCAAACAAAGAGTGCTGCACAGAAAACAAAAGTGCCGAGCTTATCTTAGGTGTTTTTCCTATTACAAAACTTCGCACTGCACAATTTCTGGCTTCCCATGTTCCAGGCATCAATGTACCGCCTTGCTGGCTAGACAAGCTGCGTGAAGCTCATGCAAAAAGCGTGCAAGAAGAGTATAAAGTCGGGTTTGATCTGAGTAAAAAACTGTTTGAAGATTTAAAAGCGCTTCACCCAAAAATCCACCTTATGACAGCGAACCAATTTACAATAGCAAAAGATATATTAGCTTAGAAGCAACAGAAGGAAAAAAATGATTGATTTAAAACTATTACAAAAAGATTTCGACAGTGTGAGTAAAAAACTGATGCGCAAAGGCGTAGATGAGAAACTGCTCGAAAAAGTAAAAATCAAATTTGAAGAGCTCAAAGAGGCAAAAGTAAACTTTGAAACACTCCAGGCTGCACAAAATGCCATGAGTAAAGAGTTTGGTATCTACAAGCGAGAAGGTAAAGATATCTCTGAGCTTAAAGCGAAAGTGGATGAAAATAAAATTCGTATCGCAGATGCTCTGGAAATTCAAAGACTCCGACAAGAAGAGCTTGAAAGCTTGGCTATGGCTATTCCAAATATTCCAGATGACATCGTTCCTGATGGAGAAGATGAAAACTCTAATGTAGAGATAAAAAAAGTGCTTACACCAAAAGAGTTTAACTTTACACCTAAAGAGCACTGGGAACTTGCAGAACAAAATGGTTGGATAGACTTCGAACGCGGTGTAAAACTTGCAGGAAGCCGCTTTAGTGTTGCCTATGATATGGGTGCAAAACTCGAACGTGCCCTCATCAACTTTATGCTTAACTACAATGCGAAAAAAGGCTACGTTGAAGTGAGTGTACCACACATTGTCAATCGTGCGGCACTTGAAGGAACAGGGCAACTGCCAAAATTTGAAGATGACCTTTACAAAATAGACAATCAAGACCTTTATCTCATCCCAACAGCAGAAGTACCCTTGACAAATCTTTTTCAAGATGAAATAGTTCCTGCGGATAAACTCCCGTTTAAGATGACAGGTTACACATCTTGTTACAGAAAAGAAGCAGGCGCTGCGGGGCGTGATACACGTGGTATCATCCGTCAGCA
>JALVXQ010000213.1:0-1005 GCA_027038255.1 Sulfurimonas sp.
CTCTCTTACTACTTTTCTCTGCCTTCAGGAGCAACTATTGTCCTCTCTGTCATCGTTGTTTTTATCATTTCACTCATCATAAACAAAAAATGAAAATATCTTCAGAATTTTCCAAATATGCTGCACACTATGGTGAATATAATGTTATTCAAAATCAGGTTGCGCAGAAACTTCTTACATTTGTAACAACAAAACCGAAAAAAGTGCTTGATTTAGGGTGTGGGAGTGGTGCGCTCATCAAGAAGATTGATTGGGATATGGAACATTTTGTTGGTGTTGATTTTGCACCGGGAATGTTGGAACTGCATCCAAAAGCCAAACATATCGAGTGTATCTACGGCAATTTCAATGATGCAGCACTGTTTGAATATCTCAGCACCTCTGTGTTTGACTATATTTTTTCAGCTTCTGCTTTGCAGTGGGCAGAGGATTTAGATGCTCTTTGTAAAAATATACTGACCTTAAATGCACCCGTTGCTTTGGCAATTTTTACGGCAAATACCTTCAAAACTCTTAACACAACCGCGGGACTGGAACCACTGCTACGCTCACGCAAAGAGATAAAACGACTGCAAAAAGAGTATTTTGCTGATGCAAAGTTTGAAGTGGTGGAGTATAAGTTGGAATTTGAGAGTGTTCGGGATATGTTTCGTTACATTAAAAAAAGTGGTGTGAGCGGCTCACGCAAGCTGCTCTCTTATAAAGAGACAAAGAGGTTGATGGAAATGTACCCGCTGAACTATTTAGAGTTTGAGGTCGCTTTTATTGCTCATTGAGGATTATCTCTTTTTCTAGGTTATAGAGCTCATAGCGGATAGTTTTAAAGTTTTCACTCTGCGTGATATCTTCAAGTTTAAAAATCTCTTCCAAAACCCTTGCAGATTCTTGTGCCCTTTTAAAGTTAGCTGTTAAAATATTGACAATATCACTGCGTGTCTGCTCACTTTTTGTTGAAGTCCGTAGGACATCATTGATGCTGTCACGGTTTTTAAGCAGCTCTTTTGC
>JALVXQ010000213.1:1015-1969 GCA_027038255.1 Sulfurimonas sp.
CAGCTCTTTTGTTTCATTGATTCTTGCTTTATGGCGAAGTGATTTGAGTTGAGAGGAGAGTTCTTTGTTGTTGTCTCGGTATCGCATGATGTCTTCAACAACACGAATACCCTCTTTGAGACGGTTGAGATTTGCATCTACCACCCGATAGATTTCGGGTGAGAGAGAGTTACTCTTCATTTCCGAAGATGCCAAAAAGTTGTAGCAGTGCTATGAAAATATTTAGAAAGTCTAAATAGAGTGCAATAGCACCGTCAATTGGAGTATCATACGCTCCATTCATAATGTTTTGTGTGTCATATACAACCAAGATGCTAAATAAAATTACCACTGCGCCTGCAATGATAATTTGAAACATAGGGTTTCCAAGAAAGATATTTACAATAGAAAAACCGATAATCACAAAAAGTGCAATCATTAAAGGTTTCCCATACCCTGTGAAATCTTTTGTGCTTTTTATAGCAAAAAAGCTCATAGCGCCAAATATAACAGAGGTCATAGCAAAAGCATTCCCGACAACGACAGCGCCTCCACCCATTCCAAGTGTATATGCCAAGAGTGGTGCTGTAGTAAGTCCTGTTACAAAAACAAAAGCAAACATAACAAGAAGGTTAATACCCGGTTTGTTTTTTACAAACTGTAGCCCAATTAAAAGCCCAATCTCCAAAAAGAAGAGTGGCCACATCATAGTAGCTATACTTCCTGCAAGAGGTACGCCTACATACGCGCCAACAGCTCCTGCCATCATTGATGCTGCAAAGAGCTTGTAAGTCTCTTTTACAAAAGAGACAACCTGTGCTTCAGAACGATGCGCAGTCTCGTATGTGGAAGAGTTCCCTCTTGCGTAGTCACGATCATAAAGTCCCATATTTTTTCCTTTTTAAATAATACCTTAAAAGATATTTTTTATTAAGTGAATTCTATACATAAAGAGTTAATGAAAAGCAACACTAG
>JALVXQ010000214.1 GCA_027038255.1 Sulfurimonas sp.
TAAATAACTCAGGAGTAGAATACTATGATATAATAATAATTATAAAAAAACTTTGAATTGAATGGATTTTAATGAGTTCGCACGATATCGTCATAATTTTAGTCTTAACCTTCCCAATGTTCCTCTTTTCTATATACCCGGGAATAGTTGTAAGTGAATTTTTAGAAAAAAAGTACAGCATTGAAGAGTCAACAAAAAGAACTGTAATGGTCGCCATAACATTTCTTTTTGCTTTGACTCTGTCAACTTTGCTTTATTACGTTTAGGAGTTTCTATGGTAAAAATTTTATTGCTTAGCATCGTGTTGACATTTTCACTTTTTGCAAAGGAAAATAGTTTGGCTGAATATGATTTGGCTATGAAATATCTTTCACAAAAGAATTATAAAGCAGCTTTTGGACATCTACAAACAGCAGCAGAAAACAATATCAGTAATGCACAGTACAATCTGGCTTTGATGTATTATCAGGGTGATGGTGTGAAGCAGGATATCAAAAAAAGTGCTATGTGGCTTGAAAGAGCAGCAAAGAATGGGCATGCAGGAGCTGTTGCAAATGTAGGACGTATCTATATGCAGCTTATGAATTTTAAAAAGGCACGCTATTGGCTGCAAAAAAATGCGGACAATGGCGATAAAGAGGCTGAGATTCTTCTCAAAGAGATGGAGAGTTTACAAAAGTAGTAAACTACTCCTTTTCAAACCATTGAAGCTGCTCGCGTAGTTCAACTACGCGTCCGACTATAATTAGGGCCGGAGTAGGTACACCTTTGGCTTTTTTAACTATATCTGCAAGTGTTCCAACAACTACACTCTGGTCTTTTGTCGTTCCTCGTGAGATAACGGCACATGGATAATCTGCGGGTTTTCCAATTTCCATTAATTTAGAAGCAATTTTACGAAGGTTATGCAGACCCATTAAAAAGACAATGGTATCATCGGTTTTAAAGTTCTCCCATGGAATTTGTGATACTTCTTTATTGGGAGATTCGTGTCCTGTAACGACTCTAAAACTGACGGCAACACCACGATGTGTGACGGGAATACCTGCATAGGCAGGAACGCTTACTGCGGAAGTTATGCCAGGAATTATTTCAAAGTCAATATTTCTCTCGTGCAGGTATGCTCCCTCTTCGCCACCACGGCCAAAAACAAAAGGATCACCGCCTTTGAGGCGGACGACAACATTATGTTTGAGAGCATTTTGATAGATGACCTCGTTAATCTCATCTTGTGGAAGCGTATGTCTTCCATCTTCTTTACCTACGTAGACAAATTCACAGCCATCTTTTGTCATCTCTAACATCTCCGGATTAGCCAATCTGTCATAAATAATGACATCAGCCTGCCCAATAACTCTATGCGCTTTAAGTGTAAGAAGTTCAATATCTCCGGGACCGGCTCCTGTCAAATAGACCATACCCATTATTTACCTTCCTCATAAAGAAATATTCCTGATGGTTTTTTTATAGTAAGAATATCACGTTTAATCCACCATCCTTTCGTATCAATGACGACAACTTTATTTGAATCATTGACAGAAACAAAGAGTTCTGGTCTGACTTGAGACCATCTTAAGTGAAGTACCTTCCCGTCAAACTGAAATCTTTTTATGATTTTAAGCGTTTTTGTATCAATAATCTGAATAACAGGAAATTTTTTGCCGCTAAATGTAACAGCAAGATATTTTTTATCTGGTGATAGTGCTGTAAATACCGGTAATCCCTCTGTTGTAATTGCTTTAATAAATTTAAAATCAGGTGTGTATGCAAAAACTTTATTGTCTCCTACTGCAGGAATAAATATTTTACCACCGCCGATAGACCAGAAACCAAAGTGTGGTACTTTAAGAACCGGTTTTCTGTCATCAAGTTTGAGTTGAATTTTTTCAAATTTCATGGTTTTTAGATCAACGACACCAAACCAGGGACTCTTAAAGAAACCGTTTATATACTTGTCTCCTGTTATC
>JALVXQ010000215.1 GCA_027038255.1 Sulfurimonas sp.
TTCCATACTCTAAACCATTTTTTAGCATTTTTGTTTTGCGAAGTGGTAGCACCTCTATATCTTGGAACTGCTCTTGTATATCTGATTTTATCTCTTTAAAATCTTGTTGTGTTTCAAGTCTAGTTGCTACAACTAAAAAACGGTTATTATATTTTTTAAGCTCGTTTATTGTCTTGATAGCTTTCATCTTTGAGTTTAAGTCATTAATGCAAGGAACGATAACAATATCGCTATGTTTAATAATATCAAGCACACCAGCGTCAACAAAGCCACCGAAGTCATAAACTACATCATTAATGATTGGAAGCTCTTTTGTGATTTGTGCCATATCTTTATAAACTGCTTCTATAACACTATCATCGTTACTAAGTAGATAATAGTTGAGTTCTTTAGCAAGTGCAAATGATAGAGCCGTTTTACCAGCTCCTCCATCCGTTGTGATAACTGATACTCTCATGCTATTTTCCCTCTTTTGTCATGTAGTGGTTAGCTGATACTAATCTATCTTTGTTTATTTCATGTCCTAAAATATCAGAGATAAAGTCCTCTTTTTCTCTATCAGAGCCGTTTTTCTTACCGTATTTAAGATAAGCCATTTCAGCAAAAATCTCTCTTAAATCGTGGTAAGTGTATTTAAGCCCTGTAATATTTTTTAATGCTCTGTTGAAAATATGATTAAACTTACTGTTTACTTCTTGGTTTGTCATGTTTGAAGTGTCTATATCTTCTCTAAGTTGCTTAAATAGTTTAGATAACAGTTCGTAGTCACTATCTAAGCTATAAGCTTTTATTTCAACACCCTCAGAGCCTTTTTTCATTATGCCCTTGTAGTACCATCCATCCTCTTTTTTTACGAGAGATAGAGTTTTTAAAATTTCAGTAATTCTGCGACCTGTAACAAATGCTATATAAGTAGCGAATAGATAAGCTCTTGCTCTATCAACTGTTTGTTGTTTTGAGATTGGTAAGCCGTTAGCTTTCCATTGCTCAATAGTTACCTCAGAACCTAAAGCTAAAGCCTCTGTAACTGTTTCTTTTAGGCTTAATATAGTGCTTTCAATCTCTTTTACTTCAAAAGTCTCTTTGTCTGCTTCTAGCTTGTCAAGTACTTTTTTAGTATCTGCTTTTTTAATTCTCTCATAAACATCTTGGGGAACTGAAAAAAGCTCTAAAGCATAATCTTGGAAGTTGTCATTTACATCTTTGATTACATTTCTCATGTCTGCATAATAACGAGCTACTGTTTTAATGCTTCTCGCACCCATCCAGCAATATGGAATATATTTAGTAACAGTTAGTGCAATATCTCTTTTATCTTCACATTTAAGTAAATCTTGTTTAAAAAGCTCTCTTACTTCTTTTAATGCTGAAACACCATAAAAGATTTTAACAATATCCTCATGTGTTCGCTCTTCCTGAGGTACATTATCTTTTATAGCTTGAGTTACTTTTTGCTCAACTGCATCTATAACCTCATCGGCTACATGAGAGGCTATATCATCGCTATCAATATCACAAACGACTTCTGTATTATCTTTCGCTTCTTTTAGCTCTTTAACCTCAGCCATAAGCTTATTTAAAATGCTTAAAACTTCTGTATTGTCTGTGAGTGTTGTTTCACTCTTTGGTTCTACATATAAATCCCACTTTTTTTCTTTAGAAGCCATCATATTGAAAGTTTTACCCTCGTTATCTACGATTTGACCATCTTTATTGACTACTATATATTTATTCTTATCCCAACTACTAGCTCGGACTTTAGAACCACTCATAAGCTTTGTAAGTGCTGTATTCTTAACCATGTTATGTCTCCTATGTTTTGCTAACTGTTGAAATTGTATCTAAAGTAAACTTAAATTATTATTATAATACTATACATACTATTATAAAAACATACTAATTTAAAAAAGCCGATAAAATGGGGGTTAATAAAATATTATATAAATAGGATAATATAC
>JALVXQ010000216.1 GCA_027038255.1 Sulfurimonas sp.
TACAGCGATGAAACTCCTGTCTTTAATAAAATTGTCGGATTAAAAGATTCTTGGGGTAAAAAAACAAAAGAGAAAAAAGCTGCACCGAAGCCACAAGCTAAAAAAGTGCAGATTGACGGTGAAGTAGCACCAATGAGTAAAGAAGAAGAAGCTCTTTTTGAAAGATACACCAAAGAGTTGCAGTTAAATAACGAAGTGGCAAATACACTAGCTCGTGATGAAAAGTTGTCGAAATTTTATGAGGAAGCGCTTAGCGAGCATAACAGCCCTGTAAGTATTGCCAACATTATAAGCAATGAGGTGGCAAGAGAGCTCAAGCAAAAAGAGTTAGCCGAGCTAAAATTCAGTCCAAAACAGATAGCAGAGCTTGTTAAAATGATAGACGATGCAACCATCTCAACGAAAATTGCAAAAGATGTTTTTGAAGCAATGAGCAAAAATGGCGAAGAGCCAAAGAAAATTGTAGAAAGCAGGGGACTGGTACAAATTAGTGACCCGGCTGTGATTTTACCAATCATCGAAGAAGTCATAGCAAAAAACCCTGATAATGTAGAAAAATTTAGAGCAGGGAACACAAAACTTATAGGCTTCTTTGTAGGACAAGTTCTAAAAGCAACAGGCGGCAAAGCAAATCCAAAAGTAGTGAATAAACTTGTAGCTGAGAAGTTGAATTAAAAAGTATTTATTAAATACACCTATTCTCATAAAAAAACAAGATATAATAACTAATTCTTTTAAAGAGGTTATTGTATGGCATATTTAGAATCATTTTTACTTTATGTAGGACTTGTTTTTATTGGTGGGATAATTTTACTGTTTTTTTTATGGATGTTTACTCTTTTGTTGGATGTTACAAGAAAATTATTCCTTAAAAAAGAGAGAATGTTTTCCAAAACCGTAGTGATAAAAAAGATAGTTATAGTTTTTACCTCTATTTATCTTATTGCAATGAGTGTTTTTTATATACAAAGAGCCAATGCTCTTTTATTTACCGATAGACCTTACAAAGAAGCAAAAGCTTACTCTATCGCCGGAGAGTATGTTCTCTTATGGAAAGCCGCTCTTATGAGTGTTGTGTTTCCCAATAACGAAATACTCAAACCTTTGAATGCTATAGAATCTTATATTCTTACAAAGATATATAGTTATATTCCAAAAACAGATGCAGAGCGAGAGATATGGAACTATAAGTTCAACCTTATAGACTATGCGAGAACTATGTATGCACCTATGGTAGATGCAGATGTTAAAAGAGGTCTTAGCTTTACAAATCCGGCCGCCTCAATGAAGCCTGAACTCTTGACAATCTTAAAAAATATCTACAATGCAATGGATACTTTAAGCAAACAACCGATGAAAGATAAGGAGTTTGATGAGATTGATAGGTATCTGGTTATATCTGCTATGGCACCTTATTATATTGAATATCTTCCATATATGGCTGATTTGCAATCAAATTGGAAGAAAAATGATTATTATTTACAAAAATTTAATCTTATTTATAATACTCCAAAATATAAAAAACAATTTTTGGATTATCTTTCCATTTTAAACAAGGTTCATGATGCATTCCAAAAAGATAAACGATTGGCAAAAACTTTTGAAAAGCATCCAAGACTAAAAGCCTCTTACTATTGGGCTGCAACAAATGGTTATAGTGCATTAGACTCAATGCAAGAGAGAATTGATGATATATATCCCTGTACAAACCCAACTTTCTTAAAATGGGTTAAAAACTACAAAGAGTTTGTAAAATGGGCATATATGACACTGGGTAGCTCCTTTTCATCTCTTTCAAAAAGAGACAAAAAAAATTATGCTTTCAAAATTGAAAATCAAGAGAATGGATACTATATTGCAAAATATATATGCAAAATTCCTTTTGATTATATGATCAAAGGAGAAGCAAGTATTGAAAAAAAATATAGAAAGAGTAGCTTTAGCTTCTCCATGGAAATGCGTTCAAACATCATTCATATAAGACAACTAGAAAAGAAAATAAAAATAGGGGAAAATCATGAATAATATAGAGGCGATAGTAGATGAAAATGGAACGGTTTTATTCCTGTGTACAAAGATGAGTCTTACTCAATTAGGTGTTTGTAAAAGTACTTAGTTTAGGGGATTGTAGAGAAAAAGTGGTGACCCCAAGGAGAATTGAACTCCTGTAACATGGATGAAAACCATGGATCCTAACCGCTAGACGATGGGGCCACTTTTGTAATTGAAAGCTCAACGTTTTTGTTGAGCCGAAATTATATAGATTTTACTCTTAAATAGAGATAAAATCTATATAAAGGTATTGTTATTCGTAAAAGCTGCGAAGTGCTCTAATGATTACGGCATTTTTAGAGATGCTTTCTGCTTTTGCATTGTCATTTACAGTTTCGTAAAGATCTAATGGAAGAGAGATAGAGAAAGTTTTTGTTTCAACTTTTTTCTTCTTGGCAATCATAGAAACGACATTATTTAAAAGCTCGATGATTTTTTTCGTATCAATCGGTTTTTGAATAAAGCTGTTTACACCAACTTCAATAGACTCAGAGATTTTTTCCATGTCATTACTTGCAGAGATAACGATGATGATTTGCGCAGGATTAATTTCACGAATTTTACGAGCAAGCTCGATACCGTCCATGCCTGACATTATAATATCTACAAAAACAACATCAGGTTTTTTATCTTCATAAATTTTTAATGCTGTTTCCCCGTCAAAACATGAATCTACATCTGCAAAAAAGTTTTTAAAAGTAGAGCTTAGAAGCTCATTTGTCACTTTTTCATCTTCAACTACTAATGCAGTTAGTTTCTTTGTCTGTTCTGTTAATTGAATTAAATCTACGTTACTACTCATTGTATTATCCTATTATTTTAATTTGTGATATTATACACTAATAATAGTAAATAACGATAACGGAATGAAACAATAATTTATTTTGTTTTAAATTTCTCCAGCCACTCTGTATCTGCTTCTTTATTATCTTCTTTTTGATTGAGCAGTGAATCAATAATATGAATCAAAGTATCTTCATCCATAAACTCTAGTAGATCGGGATTAATAAAAGTAGGGCGGATACCTTCATAATTGTTAAGAAGATTTTGAATATCTTCAATGAGCTGTTCTTTTCTTGTATTCATTTTTTAATGTTCCTTCCATGCTTCATTAAAATTCATATTTTGTTTTTGCATATATTTAACGAGTTCAACCAATCCGGCTTTATCCATAATGAGTTTCACTTTTTTCGGCCATGTCTCTCTATAGTTAAATGAATGAGGTTTACCACCTACCTGGCTTATGAACTCATCATTGACTTTTTGGGTAAGTAAAGCCGAGTAGCCTTTGTTCTTTACTATGCTGTTGAGCCATACTCTGGCTTCTTGAAAACTTTTTATTTTTGATTCTGTATTTAACCATTTTGTAGCAAAATCATTGACACATGCAGCGTAAGCTCTCTTCTTTAGATTATTGTTGTATTTGAGAAGTGCCAAATTTTTATATGATCCTGCATATGGGAGAGGGCGATAATCTTTTTTTAAACTAGGAGCTCTTGTTTTATATACCAAATCACTTTTAGGGTGTTTTTTTATCTCTTTTGGATCAAAAAGTATCTTCTTCTTTGATTTTGAGTAAGGAAGGTAGAGTGCCGGCAGTTCAGGATCACTTTTGTATGCTCCAAGACTTAACACATTACCTGTAATCTGACAAACATACCCTCTACCGTAACCAGATTCCACACCTGCTATAGCCAAGACTGCTGCAGGAGGAATGTTCTTTTCTTTTGATATTTTAATAACTATAGGTGTAATCGTTCTGTAAAACTCTTTTACATGTTGATATTTTCTAAGGCTGTATTTGCTTGAAGCGTTTAATGGGCTTAGTAGAGAAAAAATCATCAACATTGATGGTACGAGATATCGTGCATTCATATAATACTCACTTTGGTTAACATAATGTAAATTCTCTTGAAAAAATTATCTTCTTCCAATTGGGACTCTTTCTATAGGTTTGGAGACTAATTGAAGCTCTTGCATATTCGTAGCTAAGATAATGATTGTTTATTTTGTATATAGTTTGATATGTATTAATATTAGATAATTGTATTTTAAAAGAGCTTAAAATTTTCATATATTGTTCCCTTCTTTTTTGTTATGCAGTATAAATATAGGCATAGGGTAAGCCGAGTTTTGTAGTGATAGCATTAATCTACTGTATATTTTACAATATACCTCTAGCGAAACAATAGCATTGTAAGACGCTGACCATCTGTTTCTTGCTGCCATGTTGGGTTTACAAGCTCTCTATGTTGCCATAAAGACTGGTGGTCTCTTACACCACCTTTTCACCTTTACTACATAATGTAGAAGTCTAATTTCTGTTGCACTTTCCCTCGTATTACTACGGCCATTCGTTAAATGGAACACTGTCTTACAGCAGCTCGGACTTTCCTCTTGAAGTAATTCAAGTAACTATCTCCTATACCTAATGAAATTATACTCAATTAATCATTTATGCTCCTAAATTAAGCTATGAACATCTGTTCTTTTTTAAATACTACAATGCGAACACTTGTTCATAAGTATATAAGTTTAAATTAACACTTGTTCATATATAATTACTATTAAATTAACAATTGTTCATAAATACAAAAGGAGCTTTAAATGACGGAAAATAGGGATAAAAACAAAGGTAGTAAAACAAAACAAAAGATCTTAAAAGTAGCAACTACCCTCTTTTCACAGTTGGGATACAGAGGTGCTAGTGTACGTAAAATAGCTGCAGAAGTAGGCATAAGAGAGAGCGCTCTGTATAATCATTTTAAAAATAAGGAAGAGATATTTTTAGAGGTAGCACGTGACATATTTTCATCACCCTTTTCTCTCTCTGAGAGTGAGATCAAAGAGTTGGCACTGCGAGGAAAACCTTTTTTACAAAAATTTACTATGCAGTATAAGATGCTTACGTTTGATAAGAGCAGCGAAAATATGTTTAGACTGTTGATGATTGAGCTTATGCAGAGTCAAGAGCTTAGAGAGCAGTTTATGAGTGAATTTCACGATAAAAGTGTAAAGGTTCTCTCTGAGGGTTTCTTTTTGATGATGCAAAACGGGCTTATACGCTCAGCAGATCCAATGCTTATGGCATATGAGTTTATAAGCACCCTATTCTACATCAGATTACAGGTTACGGTACTGAGATTTGATTCAAAATCTACAAATGCTTTATCTACACAATTTGAAAAACATGTTGATTTCTTTTGGGAAAGTAATAGAATCTAGTTAATACTATTTAATATTAACCTCATGGAGTAAAAAAAGGCAGGCTCAAATGAGCACTGCCTCTAAAAAAGTATTTTTATTTAGTTCCCATTGCATCTAAAGCGTATGCTTTACCCAATGCGTATGCTTTTTCATTCGCTGCGTGAACTTTTGCAGGAACTTTAGAAAGCATAGTTTCTATTAAAGACTCTTCTGGAAGTACACCAGTCATAGTATTTGTAATTGCAAGAGCAACAACAGATTGAGTAATAACATTACCAACCTCTTCTTTTGCAATAGTAATAATAGGAATCTCTATGATTTCCCAAGTTTTTCTATCTTCATCAGTTGGATGAACAAGATTTGGATCAACAACAATTTTGTTTCCAGGTCTTACACCATTTTTAAATTGGTGATAAGATACATCTGCAACAGAAAGCATGAAATCAATCTCACCTTCATTTGCATATGGATAACGAATCTCTGCATCATCAAGTGTGATATCAACAACTGTTGCACCACCACGAACTTGAGAAGTATATGTAGCTGTTTTTAGCCCATAACCGCCGTTTTTAATCTTACAAGCAGCCATAATCTCACCAGCAAGTAAAACACCCTGCCCACCGACACCAGTAAATCTTAAAGTATGTCTCATCTATAGCTCCTTATAGTTTTTTCTCAAAATCAGCTTGAGTGATTTTTCCACGTTCGCCTTTTGCGGCTTTTTGAATCTCTGCATACATTTCACAGTACTCTTCTTGATCAACTTCTCTTAATACACCTGTAGGAAGGATATTCTCTTTTTCAATCGGATCTTCAAGTGCTTCCCATTTTTTAAGTGGTAAAGTAATATCATCAATCCATTTTAGGTTATCCATAGCAGAAAGCATTTTGTTCTTACGTCCAAGGTTGATATGGCAGTTAGAAAGTACTTCTATGAAACTAAAGCCTTTATGAGAAAAAGCTTTTACAAGAATCTTTTCTAATTTTTTAGGATCTGTCATAGCTTCACGAGCTACAAAAGAAGCTCCTGCACCTATTGCTAGATTAGAAGCATTGAATGTTGGGTCAATGTTACCATTCTTTTGAGAAACAGTCCAAAAACCACGAGGTGTTGTTGGAGATGTTTGAGAATTTGTAAGACCATAGATGAAGTTATTGATTAAAATAAAGTTTAAGTCAATATTTCTTCTACAACCATGAATAGTATGGTTACCACCGATTGCAAGACCATCACCGTCACCTGCAACAACAATTACATTTGCGTGCGGCTTAGCAAGTTTAACACCTGTTGCGTATGCAACAGTACGACCGTGCGTAGTATGAACAGTGTTACAGTCAATATATGATGAAAAACGTCCAGAACAACCAATACCAGATACAACACAGACATTGTCCATATCCCATCCCATTTTTTCGATTGCACGGATAGTTGCTTTTAAAATAACACCATCACCACATCCCCAACACCATAGTGTCGGCATTTTGTTTACACGTAAATATTTATCATAATTAAATGCCATTACATCATCTCCTTAACTTTTGCTACCATTTCAGCAGGTGCGATTGGACGACCATTCGCTTTTAATAAAGTAGTGAAATCGTTACGCTTAATAACACGCTCAATCTCTTTTGAGTACTGACCCATATTAAGTTCAGTAACCATAATTCTATTTTCAAATTTCTTACCAATCTCTTCTAATCTTTTGATTGGACTTGGCCACAACATAATTGGTCTAAATAGACCTGCTTTAATGCCTTCTGAACGAAGTTTTTTAACAGCTTCATAAGCACCAAGTGCAATTGAACCATATGCGATGATACAAACATCAGCATCATCCAAATCAACTTCTTCGTAGTCTGGTAAGTCATCAAGACCATCATTTTCAAGGTGTACAGTATTGATTTTTCCGACTAGACGCTCAATGTTAAATTCACATTGTTCTGCATCTTCAGTTGGGAAACCTTCATCACCGTGGTGAAGACCTGTAATATGGTATTTGTATCCTTCAAACATAGGATTAAGTACCGCAGGTTTGTTCATAGGAACATCATACGGCTTATAATCTGCTGGGTTACCATGAAATTTTTCACGATCTACAGTAGCAGCTTCAATCTCTTCCATATCAGGAAGCATTGCCTTTCCGTGCATGTGCCCAATAGTCTCATCAAGAAGCATAAACACAGGAGTCATGTATTTTTCCGCCAGGTTAAATGCACGAACACTTTGTGTATAACACTCTGTTAATGAACCGGCACATAAAGTAATAGATGCATAATCACCATGTGTTGGGTATTGTGCCTGACCAATATCTGCTTGAGAAACACGAGTTGGAAGACCAGTTGATGGACCACCACGCATAACATTAAAGATAACTAATGGAATTTCAGCAATAAATGCAAGACCAATTTGCTCAGCTTTAAGTGAAATACCAGGACCTGAAGTCGCAGTAAATGATTTAACACCAGCCATTGAAGCACCTAGTGCAGCTGAAATACCCGCAATTTCATCTTCCATTTGTATTGCAGTTCCACCAACTTTTGGTAACATATCTGAAGAAACGTGCATTATTTCTGAAGATGGAGTAATTGGATACCCACCAAAAAATCTTGCACCAGCTTCTACTGCTGCTTTTGCAGCAAGTTCATTACCAGTTGAAATTACTTCTCTTGCCATTATTTAGCTCCTTGTTGTGATAAAGACATATAATTGTTTGCAACAATTGCTTCTTGTCTTTTTTTAGATTCATCCGTTAATTTAGCAAAACTTTTTCCTGCTGCTTTTAACTCTTTTCTGTCTGCAACATAAATAGCGAAATCAGGACATGTGAGTTCACACTCATTACATCCAATACATGCTTCAGGGTGATCAATGGAAATCATTGCACCAAGTGTCGAAGTTTTTTCATATACCATTCCAAGCACACCTGAAGGACATACAGATACACAAATATCACATGCTTTACAGTTGTTAGTATTAACCCATACAGGTTGATCGCCTGGGTTTTCAGTTTTAAAAGTTCCCATTTATTCTCCTATTATTTAAATACAAATTAAATTTGTATATTACTTTTCTACTCATAGAGTATCTAAGTTTTGGTAATTATATTCTAAAATGTGTTCCTATCGCCCCTTGGCAGTAACAAAAAGTTACGTTAAGAGGCTCACACAAAAATAAAAAATTATTTATTAGCTAATACTTCTGCTATTGCTTTACCAATTTCAGCTGGTGAAACTACGACTTTAACGCCTGCAGCTTCAAGTGCATCCATCTTCTCTTTCGCAGTTCCTGCAGTTCCTGAAACAATTGCTCCAGCGTGACCCATAGTTTTACCTTTAGGAGCAGTTTGCCCTGCAATAAATGCTACAACTGGTTTGGTGATCTGCTCTTTAATGAGTTTAGCTGCTTGAATTTCAAGATCTCCACCGATTTCACCAATCATAACGATTGCTTCCGTTTCAGGGTCTGCTTCAAACATTGGTAAAATTTGCTTGTATGAAAGACCAATAATTGGATCTCCACCAATACCAA
>JALVXQ010000217.1 GCA_027038255.1 Sulfurimonas sp.
TAAATTAAATACTTTTCTTCCTCTATTTTCACACTTATGTGAAATATGGTCATATTTTGAAACAAATTGCTTTACCAGTTTACAGGCATTAGGCGTTGCACAAAGGATCGTATCAACTTCTGAATTTTCAAGCAGAGCTTTTTCAATTGCCACATAGTCTGAAAAACTATAAGGGCATACAAATGCGATGGTCATATTTATTTCTTCCGTTTAACTTTTTCATATTGATTATACCCATTCTGGCATCAATGTATATCTATTTAAATCATCACAAAAATATTTTTCAAGTTCACTACCAATAAGTGATGCAAACACCTCTTCCCACAACAGTATCTTCCCACCAATTTGCTCAAGACGTTTCCAATCCTGAAAACGCTTGCTCTCATCTACTTTTCCAGGCTCACATTGATTACCTTCATCTTCATGCCCATATGACATGAGGTAGTACAGTTCGCATTTCCATCCCTCTTTTTTAATGTTTGCTACCAGTTCACTATATCTGTCAAAGTTATCCATACCCTCTTTTTTTCGTCCACGGAGTGTACGTCCTATAGTTCTGACAACAATGAGTACAATCTCCTTTTTTCTATCATTTTTATAAACAATATCAGGATATACCCCTGCATTTTCCAAAGATTTACCCTTGTCTACAAATAAATATTGAATATTCCCTTCTACAGTTGTATTGTCTGCACTCCACCCTTTAAGGGGCAATGTCAAATCTGATTTAGTAAGCCATCTTTCAGGCTCTTTCACTATTTGTGAATGATAAACCGATAAACCATCTTTTGCATTTTTCGATAGATAAATCAATGCTAACTGTGCCATCGTACTCCATCTACTTTGAGAGTGATAAAACCCATTATCTGAATGTCTAAACAGATATGTTGCATTTTGTTTCATACTTGATCCTTTAATTTATTTGTCATCTTTTTTTTCAAAGACGCTAAGAAATGGTATACTGCTATATGGTCATCAAATGTCCATATCTTACAAAAAAGATTTTATAATGGAAAAATTACAACAATACCAAAGGCACAATATCATACTCGATAGGCTAAAAAACGGAGAAACACTCTCTATTACTGCATTATCAAGAGAGTGGGGAATTCCTACAAAAACCATTCAGAGAGATTTTAAAAAATTACAAGAAGGCAATTACGGCATTGTACGTGCAGAGGATGGTAAACGTTTTACACTTGCCAAACAAAAGAGTACTCAAAGTGAAACATCATCAATACTAAAACTTTTAGACAGCTTTTCTGAAGATATCGGCGGGAAATTTTATACAAAAGCCCAAAATGCTTTAAAGCGTACAGAGCCGTATGTAAATACTTCATTTTATACTAGAATTGATGTAGAGGAGATCTCTGAAAAAGCATCTTTGATTGAACAAATAGAAACGGCTATTACCAAAAAAAGAACTATTTCATTTGACTATAGACGACATTACAAGCCAACTGAGATAAAACGATATACCCATGTCAAACCTTATAAAATTATTGTTTTTGACGGATTTTTCTACCTTTATTCACAACACCATAGCTATTTCCCCTCATTTTATCTCAAGGAGATATCAAACCTTTACATTGAAGATAGGACTTTTACCTATAATGAAAATATAGTATCTGCCCTAAAGAAAGCTCAGAATATTTGGTTCAATCCTAACAAGGAACCTTTTGAAGTAACACTATTTGTTGACAGTACCATCCGTATCTATTTTGAACGAAAACCACTGAAAGATCAATTTATAAAAAAGTATCCTGACGGTACAGGAGAAGTTACTTTCAGTGTTACTGATAAACGAGAGGTATTTTCTTTATTGCAAAAATGGTTGCCACATACTAAAGTTTTGGAACCAAATATCCTTCAGTATGAATTTGAAAATATGCTTGATGACTATATTCAATATTGTCGCCGTACATAATTGAAAAGTTTGTTTATTTGGGAATATT
>JALVXQ010000218.1 GCA_027038255.1 Sulfurimonas sp.
CAAATAGACTATACAAAATATATCAATTATGCACTTATTGCTTATGCTTTTAGCTTTCCAATCTCAAAGGCTGCAACGAATCTATTTGAAGTTTTAGCAATTCTTCTTTGGATATTAGAAGGGAATTGGAAAGAAAAATTTGCACTCTATAAAACTAATCTTCTTAGTATTGCAATAGCTCTTTTAATAGGTTTTAGTCTCTTGTCGATTCTTTGGCATGGAAATGCAGAAACAACACTTAGATATGTTGCAAAATATAGACATCTTCTTCTAATTTTTATTTTTTATACTTCTTTTGACAAAAAATACACATCACATATTCTCTCGGCCTTTTTAGCAGCTATGTTTATCAGTGAACTTACTTCGTACGCCATATTTTTTGAATTAATTCACTATAAAAACATCTCTCCTTCTGACCCGACTCCTTTTATGAGTCATATGACATACAGCACTATATTAGCATTTACAATTGCTATACTATTAGTAAGATTTTTCTACGAAAAACATCTTAAATTCAAACTCTTCTATATCTTTTTCTTTCTTACAGCAACAACAAATCTCTTTATCAATGGTGGTAAAACAGGACAAATTATTTTTATTATTCTTATGTTCATCACTATATTTTCATTTATTAAACATAGATTAAAAGCCTTTTTTATAACAAGTTTACTCTTAGTCTCAACATTTTATCTTGCATATAATTTAAGTCCTAACTTCCACAAACGTTCCATCTTACTCTATAATGGTATTCATAATATCCTTGTAAACAATAACTATAATGCATCAGGTGGATACCGAGCTGCATTAAATATTGTAGGAATAGAGACATACTTAGACAACCCTATTGTAGGGACAGGTATAGCATATAAAATGGCTGACCTAGATAAATATGTCAAACAACATAATTTTGGAATTGAAAACTTTAATAGATGGGCAGATTATCATGATGCTTTTCTTACAATAGCCGTTCAGTTAGGAATAGTAGGTTTATTTATCGTCATATCAATTATCTATATGCTATTTTCTTTTAAATATAACACCAAAGAGTATAAAATTTTGAGCCTTTTATTTGCTACTTCCTTTGTAATATTCTCATTTACACATAATACATTTCACACCATGAACCCTATGATATTTTTTGCTCTTTTTGGAGGGTTTTTCAATGCACTCTCACGTGTGGATTCGCTCAAATAGCAGATCAATAGACTCCTTAAGTTTCTGCTGAGAAATATTTTGATGTTGATAGAGTTTTCCTTCATCAAATGAATCATACACGGCAATAAACTTTTCATTTTTTGGATCAACAAATATTGGGTGTGTATAAGTAAAAAGTGTAAAAACATAGTTATCAAAAGCCATAGCCAGGTGCATAAGTCCTGTATCTGGAGTCACCATAAATTTACATAATTTTATAAGTGCTGCTATCTCTTCTATATGCATTGTTTTGAGTTTAATAAATGGAATAGCACTCGTTTGTAAAAATTCATCTATAAACCGCTGCTGTAAATATTCTTGAGAAGGATTACAAACAACAGCAGGAATATAAGCATATTTTTCATAGATATACTTCACTATAAAAAAATACTTTTCAAAAGTAAGAATTTTATCCTCTTTACTCGAAGCCAAGTTTAAAATATAGAGTTTTTTAGAATCATACGGAAAAGTTTTCAGATAACTTTCTATTTCATCTCTCACAGTTTCATCCAAATCAAAAACTGGACGCAAAGAGAACTTCTTTTTAGATAAAGGCTCTACAATTGAAATCATAAATGAGCTCAGTGTCTGCTCATCACGCAAGCGATGAGCATCACATTCATTTTTTACATTGTAGAGATACTTATTTTCCTTTTTACAAAAACCAAGTTTATATTTTGCAGATGAAAAAAAGACCATAGGCCGGGAAATACCACCATTGTAAAGATTTACCAACAGATCAAATTTCTCTTTACGCACTCGCAAAATTGATTTCACTTTTTTAAGATTTTGTTTAAGCTTATTCTTCTCTTTCGTTCTATCAAAGACTCTAATCTCATCTACATTCCGGTTATGCTTTAAGACAGCTTCTCCAATGGGATCCACCAAAACAGTGATTTTTGCTTCTGGGTACAGCTCTTTTAAAGCACGGATGACCGGTGTTCTTAATATTACATCACCCAAAAGTCCAAACATAATTATGCCAATGGTATGAATATCTTTCATCTCTTGAGGACTATATTTTCGTAAGCACATCATACAACTCACTTAACTGCTTTGATTTTGAAAACTTTTGCAATACTTTTGCATATCCATTCTCTTGAATCCTTCTTCTCAATGTATCTTCTTTATATAAAGTCTCTATTTTTTCTGCCAGATTATCACAACTTCCATCAAAAAGCAAGCCATCCACACCATCCTCTATAATTTCCAAAGGTCCCCCTCTGTTTGTTGCTATCACAGGAACTCTATTTGCCATAGCCTCAATAACGACAAGACCAAAGGTTTCATTTTCCGTTGCAAGCACATTGATATCAAAAAGCTTCATATGTTCATTGACCTCTTTTGTAAAACCAGTAAAGATTATTTTATCTTCAATGCCCAACTCTTGTGTTTTTTCTTTTAAAACTTTAGCATAACTCTCATCCATAAAAGAGCCCACTATAATGCCCTTAATGTTAAGGTCTTTGAGCTTACTAATAGCCTCTATAACTTTATACTGCCCTTTTCCTGCTTCGATTCTGCCAACTATACCTACAATAAACGCATCACTGAGATTATACTTTTTTTGCAGCTCGAGAACTTTTTTTTCATCAACATGGGGTATTTTTGTTCCAAGGTAAACCGTCTCTATCTTTGGTCTTACATCATCTGGTATAAATTTTTCAAGCTGCTCTTTTACTTTTAAAGTCACTGCATGTATCATATCTATATTTTTATAGAGCCATTTATGATAAAAATCATCTTTAAAGCGTGTCATTCCCATATGACGACTCTGCACAAGCTTTGGTCTGCGTTTGCTTAACACTTTAGCCAACACAGCGGTAATCATATCTCGTGTCCAGTGAAAATGGAGGATGTCTATCTCATTTTCATCTATGTATTTTGCCAATTGCAAAGCAGGAAAAATAGGAAAAAGCTTATTTCTTTTCAAATGAAACTTATCTATATCTTCAAGATAATCATCTAATTTAGAGTGGGACGAGACAACTACTCTGCAGTTCGTCCTTTTTGAAAACTCTTCATAACAACTTGCAACAAACATCTCAAGTCCACCAAGATCTGGTGCTAAACAGAGTTCTAAAATATTTTTATTCTGCATATAACTCTTCTAGCATTCTTGTAGTAGCGTGATACACTTCTTCAACCGATGGTGGAATAAAATTAGTATTAAAAACCACTTGATGTTCTTTCACTTTCGGAAGGTATCGCATAGGCGATATATTCTGTACCCACATTAACCCTAATGTTGGAGCATTTGCGGCAATTGCCATATTTCTAATTCCTGTATCACCAACAATAACCAAAGAACTGGTTGCTAAATAATCATAAATTTCTTCTATCGGTAGAGCATCCTGATGAATAACATTTTCATTTTCTTGAAATGGCGTGTATATTGTATTAAAGTTTTCTTCTTCTTTAATACCTTTTAAAATAACATGATTATAATGTGGGTACCGCTTAATCATTACTTGTATAAGTTGTACGAACTTTTGTTCTTCCCAACAACGTTGTGGCACAGAAGCACCAGCAAAGTATATAACAAAAGGGGTCTTCTTGTTACGTTTTTTATTTGTCAATGCATAGTTAAGTGGATAATGTTGCGTATTAGCACCCATTATATTAATTTGATGCATCATACTCATAGTTTCGAGAACAAAATCACTACGAGGCACAGCAATATCATAAAAAATACGTCGTATCCATCGATAAGGGTAACCTACTTTTATTTTTGTATTACTAAAAAGTATTAACATCAAACTTAAAGCACTATCTGTCAAATCAAACATTATATCTTGGGGAGGCAACTCACGAATCTGATTACGTCTTTGAAAAAAGTTTGTTTTTTTATTTGTCTTTTGATCTTTTTTATCAACAATATGTATAACATCTACTAAATCTTCAGGCATACCATACATATAACAACGCATAACGCTTAGTGTAATTTTTGCATTAGGAAAAAATTTTCTTAATTCTAATAAAAAAGGACGCATCACTACAAAATCACCAATAGCTGCATGCCGAACTACAGTCACCGATTGTATATCTTCAGGCTGCCTAGATGCTAAAAAATCTTTTGCTTTTTGTGATGCCCATGCACTGCCTCGTCTAAAGTTTAACTTCAAGCTAATACCTTTTCTTGTATAATTAACTCTATTATACAAAATAAATTATGAGAACTCTATGAAATACCAAATAAGTCCAGAATATAGAACAAAATTAGATGATTTTGTAAAAAATATCAGAGACTATTTTAACAAAAACAAAAATACGATTCATAAAGCAAGAAATGAACTAAAAATTATTCCTTATCAAGGCGTAAACACCGTTGTAAAAGCTTTTAAAATTCCAAATGTCATTAACAAAATTGCCTATACTTTCTTTCGAGATTCAAAAGCAAAGAAATCTTATCTCTATGCCCTAAAGATTCAAGAGTTTACGCCTGCACCTATCGGATACATAGAATTTTCCAGCAATGGCCTTTTAAATGAGAGTTTTTTTATCAGCGAAGAGTTTTCTTATGACTTTACTATTCGAGAACCACTTTTAGAGGCAGATTTTGAAGATAGAGAGGAGATTTTTAGAGCATTTGCACGTTTTACCCTGCAACTTCACGACAACAATATTTTTCACAATGATTACTCTCCGGGCAATATTCTCATACAAAAAACTCCATCAGGCTACATCTTTAAAATTGTCGATATCAACCGTATGAAGTTCCTGAATTTGAATGAAGATATGCGTGCACAAAACTTTGCAAAACTCTGGGCGCATGATGAAATTTTAGAGATTATGGCTGATGAGTATGCAAAACACCACTCCTGTTCACAAGATTTCAAACAAAAAGTACTCTACTACTCCAACAAAAACAAAAAGATTAAAAATTTCAAAAAAAGGCTTAAAGGAAAACCTGTCAATGACTAAAATCTCCCATATTTCTTGTGTTATGATTGTAAAAAATGCTGAACCCACATTAAGAGATGTACTTGACGCCCTTCATTCATTTCAGGAAGTCATCGTTTACAGCAACAACTCCACTGACAAAACCGACACTATTGCAGCATCATATCCAAATGTAAAACTTATTCAAGGCGAATTTATAGGCTTTGGTCCGACAAAAAATCTTGCGGCCTCTCACGCAACAAACAGCTGGATCTTCTCACTTGATGCTGATGAAGTTGTGACAAAAGAGTTCATAGAAAATCTTGCGCAAACAAAACTCTCAAAAGAGTATGTTTACTCCATCTTACGCACAAATTTTTATAAAAAAAGAGAGATTAAACATTGCTGGGCAGCTGATGAGATCATCCGCATCTATAACAAAGAGGTCACAGCTTTTACAGATAAACATGTTCATGAACATATCATGCAAAAAAGTCTGAAAAAAACAATGATTTTGGGACTTATAAAACACTATACCTACACATCCATCGAGGAGTTCATTAATAAAGCCAACACCTACTCCACCCTCTTTGCACAAAACAATGCCGGCAAAAAAAGTTCATCTCCAAGTAAAGCCTTTTTTAATGGAGCTTACTCTTTCATCAAAACATACTTTTTCAAGCAGGGTTTTCGTGACGGCTATGTAGGACTTTTAATCGCCTATAGCCACATGGTAACGAATTTCTATAAATATCTTAAACTCTATGAATTAAATGAAGAACTAAAGAGAAAGTAGCTCTTTTCGCACGCTTTCAAACATTGTTTCTCTTTTGGACTTGTCTACCGGAAGCATATAATGTTTTTGCAGTTTTTTATCGCCTATACTTTTCCATCTCGCAGCACTCGCAAAGTTCGAATCTCCAAAAAATGTCATCGTTGCTGTTCCCACCAAAGAAGCAAGATGATAAGTTCCAGTGGAAGTTGAGACAAAAAGTTTAAAATTCGCTATAAGTTTTGCAAAATTGACGATGCCCTCATTTGAGAGGTGAAAAACTACTTTTTCACCTTCTAATCTCTTTTGCATATCCTCACGCAAGGCATTTTCATCAGGGCCAAAAGTCAGTACAACATCATATTTCTCCTGTCTGAGAACATCACGAATGAGGATTTCATACTCATCTAAGTTCCAATTTGCATCGGATGAGCCGCCAAAACCGACATGAAAAGCTATCACTTCTCTTTTAATTCCATTTTTCTGACAAAACTGCTCATAAATAGCTTTACTGTCATCAAATTGCAATAGTGGCTTTGGATAGCTGATGTCAATGTCGCTAAATGCCTCACGTGCTAGTGCCAAGTTATACTCAAACTCTGCCATCTTCACTTCACTGCGTCGCTGTTTTATGCGGTGATTGTAAAAAATTTGTGCTATCTTTGTTGCCGGTGCGTAACGTTTCTTGATACCTGCCAAGAACTGTGCCAAAGCTACCCGTGTGTTTGAAAAGAGTGTAATTGAAAGGTCAATTTTTGCAGATTTCAACTTGCGTGAGAGTTCAAACAGAGAGCTTTTGCCATCATCAACAAGCACCTCATCAATAAAGTCACATGCCTCAGCTAAGGCTCTGTTAAGCGGTGCAACAAGAACAATGACTCTATTTTGAGGATCATGCTTTTTTAACACATACATTGTTGGCAGTGCTGTGATGAAGTCTCCAAGTTTATCTGTTCGTACAACTAATATATTCATAAAGCAAGTACCTATCCAGAAGTAAAACCAACTAACAGCGATAAGAAAAAGGTACAGATATAAGGCAGATTTTTGAAATCCTAGCCGTAGCTAAGATGAGAAAATCTAACGCAGTAGATGTGCCTTTTTCTTATCGCCCGTAGGGAGGCTTAAAATGATAACGATTACTGCGTTAAAAAGAGTTGAAGCTATTAATAGCTCCTGCCTCTTTTTGCCTTGTACTCATCATCATTTTAAACCTCTGTTATTTGGTTTTACTTCTGGATAGGTACTTAATTTATCTTAATATGGCTATAATTGCACTTATGAAAAAACCTTTTGCATGGGATGCCTATTCCGACCAGCCGGCACTGCTTACAGATAGAGATTTTAAAAAAAAGATGCGAAAAAAAGAACGTAACTCTCTTTTGTATACTATCGTCTCTGCACTCATTTTTCTGCCTCTCTCTTTGCTCGCGATGCCTTTTGTCAAAAGAAAAGAGATAGATACTACACATTTTTTCTCTTTGGGTGTCGATTTTGAACGAGAGAGAGCTCTCACGCAGGAGCTTTTAGAGGAACTTGAGGTAGAGTCTGTTTTACTTCGTTTAAAACTTTGGGAGATGGAAAAACTCCCAGAGCTTAAAACCTTTGTACAACAGAACAAAGAGAAAAAAATCATCTTAAAAATCATGCAGGACAGAGAGCATATAGAAGATTTGACACTGCTGCAAAGTGACCTGAGAACTATTTTTTCCGAGCTGCGTGAGCATGTTGACATCTTCGAAATCGGTACAACCATCAACCGTGCCAAATGGGGATTTTTCTCTGCCGGAGAGTATCTACGGTTTTACAAGCTTGCCTATGATTTAAAAATCTCTGAATTTAAAGATATTAACCTCATCGGCAGTGGTGTCATCGATTTTGAGCTCTACTACACGGTGCATACTCTTTTTAATTTCTGCAAATGCAAGTACGACGGTGTTGCCTCTTTGTTGTATGTTGACAGACGTGGTGCACCGGAAAACACGCAATTGGGATTTAACCTTACAGACAAAATCGCTCTGCTGAGCACTATGGTCTGGCTCAGCCCCAAAACAAAACAAAAACTCTACATCACGGAGACAAACTGGCCTATCAGCGGCACCGCGCCCTATGCACCGACAAGTGAGTATGAGTGCGTAAGTGAAGAAGCCTACAGTGACTATATGCTGCGCTACTATCTGCTCAGTTTCGCTTCCCAACAGGTTGATTCTCTCTCTTGGCACCAGCTTATTGCCCCTGGTTATGGGCTCGTAGACAATCGTGAAGGCATACACAAACGAAAAGCTTTTTATGTTTACAAATATATGTTTGCAACACTCCAAAATGCACAGTTCTTACGTCTTGATATTAAAAGAGGCTATTATATCATTCAATTTTGGATTGATGAACAACTTCTGCAGGTGCATTGGTCACTCAATGAGACAACTCTAAAAAATGAAGAGTTTTTTGAAGTTTACTCTAAAAGCGGAAAAAAAATAGAAGATGAGATACTTGAGATTGGTTCTGCACCACTTTATATCTTCATCACTAAAGAGGTCGGTCAAAAAGTCAATGCAAGTGAGAGGATAGGATGAAAATACTGATAATTTTACCAAATTGGCTCGGCGATGCTGTAATGGCAACACCTGCCATTGAACTTTTAGCCAAACACTATCCAAATGCGAAGTTTACTTTTGTCGGTAGTTATGTCAGCATAGAAGCATTGAAACACCATCCTCTCTGTGAAAAAGCAGTCATAGATGAGACAAAAAAATCCTCTTCCCGTCTACTTGCAACATACAAACTCGCTCACGAACTTGGTCGTTTTAATATAGCAATAACATTTAGAAATCAACTACACTCTTCACTGCTCTTAAGGTTTACGGGAACGGTCTTCACTGTTGCCAAGCGTTCCTGGCACTCTCGCTTTTTACTTTCGCACACACCGAAAATAAAAGCCGATAAACATCTTGTAAAGCAGTATGCCGAGTTGGCAATGGTCAATGTCAATGATTTTAGAGAGGATGAGATTCCACCACTCAAGCTCTACATCAGACCAAAAACTTTTGAAAAACCCACTTTAGGCATCAATGCTGGAGCTACTTACGGCAGTGCGAAACGTTGGTATCCGGAGCGTTTTGCAGCCGTAGCTACTGAGTATGCAGAGAAATATGACATCATCATCTTCGGTGGTCCCAATGAGGTAGAAATGGCACAAGAGATCGAAGAGAATCTCAAAAAACTCGGTGTCACAAACTACACAAATCTCGCAGGAAAAACGAACATAGAAGAGCTATGTGCCAACATCGGAGGCTGTTCACTTTTCATTACCAATGACAGTGGACCGATGCATGTAGCAGCTGCCTATCAAGTCCCGACCGTCTCCATCTTTGGACCAACAAAATACAAAGAGACCTCTCAATGGATGAATGAAAAAAGTAAATTAGTGCGTAAAGAGATGGATTGTAGTCCGTGTATGAAAAGAGAGTGCCCCCTTGGACATCATGAGTGTATGAAAAGCATTACAGCCGACGAAGTTTCGCAGGCTGTAAAAGAGTTATAAATCTAGAAACCTATCTTAAATCCTACATACCAGTAAGAGTTATATGTAAAATCACCACCATTTACGGCATAACCTTTATTGGCTTTGTAGTTCGTATCTAAACTTCTATACCCTAATGTAATGCTTCCATTGTCAATAATCTCAATGTCATAACTTAAACGATATTCTAAATAGCTATCAGCATCACTAAATGAGAGTACAGACGGTGCATAATAAAGCTCACCATTTAAGTACATTGGAACAAAATCATTGGCAGGAATCTTATATGCAAACTGAAGTCCTAACGGCACAGCCGCATAGTTCTGCGTAAAAGCAACTTTTGCACCCATTCCTATACGCATCCCTCTATTACCAACAGGACGCATCAAAAGAAAGTTTCCTTCAAAATAAGGTTTTAGATTAGCATAATCATTATCTGAATGTGTATCATCCGCATTTAAAAACTTCGCACCAACAAACATGGTATTTGGCTCTACTGCGTCATTGAACTGACCCAAATCAAACTGTCCACTTACTTCTAAGTCTTTATTGTTAATATTAATTTCACCTGTATGCATTGCAAATGCTGTTATCGCTGTTGCACTGAGGAGTGTAATCTTTTTTAGCATGTCTTTCCTTGTATCTTTTCTATAGTTTTTGTTGTACTTTTGCCATCGACAAAGTCCACAAGTTTCAACTCTCTAGCAAATTCTGTACCGACTACGGTTTTACCTTCATAGTCTCCGCCTTTGACAAGAACATCCGGTGCTATCATTTTAATGAGTTCATACGGAGTATCTTCTTCAAATGGCACAACAAAATCCACCGCTTCAAGAGCAGCAAGCAAGTAAGCTCTGTCCTCTGCAACATTGACAGGACGCGTAGGACCTTTGAGACGTGAAACGGAAGCATCAGAATTCAGACCAACTATCAAAATATCGCCAAAACTTTTAGCAATTTGAAGGTATTTTACATGTCCCACATGTAGGATGTCAAAACAACCATTTGTAAAAACGACTCGCTTCCCTTGTGACTTATAACGCTTCACAATGGCATCAATCTCTTCAAATGTTTTGATGTGCGCATCTGAAGAACTTTTATGCAGACTCGCTTCATACTCCTCTATCTCATCGATTGTCACCGTAGCTGAACCAATTTTCCCTACAACCACACCCGCTGCAAGATTTGCAAATTTTGCCGTCTCATCTATATTTTTACATGCACTCAGCGCATACGCGATGGAAGCAATGACTGTATCGCCTGCACCTGTTACATCAAAAACCTCTTTAGCAACTGTAGCAAAGCGTTTTAACTTCTCATCATAGATGGCAATTCCATCTTCAGAGAGTGTAATAAGTGAAACAGTTAAATCACACTCACTTTTAAGCTGTAGCAGTGCCTCTTTAAGTGATACCTCATCATCTATATCTCTACCAGTTGCGAGTTGTGCCTCTTTTTTATTGGGTGTTAAAAGATATGCCCCTCTGTATTTACTAAAGTCACTCCCTTTTGGATCCACTAAAACTTTGACACCGTTTGCATTGGACAAAGAAATAACGCCCTGACATAACTCTTCAGTCAAAACACCTTTTCCATAATCAGACAAAATGAGCGCATCATACTCATTTATACTTTTCTTTACAGAGTCTAAGATTTTTGCTACAGACTCTTTTTCTATGGCATTTTTACTCTCTTTGTCATAGCGTAATATCTGCTGACTCACGGCAATGACACGACTCTTTTTCGATGTTTTTCGCCCTTTTTGTATCATAAGGTTTTGTGTATCTACATCTATTGCACGCAGCATCTCACGCAGCTCTTCACCATTATCATCATCACCAATCACACCGGCAACACTTACATCAGCACCGAGAGCTTTAAGATTATTGATGACATTTCCGGCCCCGCCGAGTACTGTTGTCTCTTTGGCAATGTCAACAACCTGAACAGGTGCTTCGGGACTTATACGCTCACAACTTCCCCAGAGATAATGGTCTATCATCAAATCCCCAAGGACAAGTATTTTTGGCTTTGCCTCTTTTAAAATTTGCATCGTTACTTTTTCACTTCTGTCTCATAAATGCGCTTTATCTCCGGCACATAGGCTTTGATGCCCTCTTCCATCTCATAAGCAGGGCTGTAATCAAGAAACTCTTTTGTATCTTCTATGTCAGCCTGCGTGAAGAACTGGTATGAACCGACATACGGATTTGGCATATACTCACACGTTGCAGATGTGCCAAGTTCTTTTTGTAAAATATTTACAATATCTTGAAAACTTCTCGCTTTGCCTGTGCCTACATTATAGACACCGCTCTTTTTCGGCGCCATCGCTTTAATGTTCGCCTGAATAATATCTTCTATATATATAAAGTCACGAAGAATCTTGTCACTTCCCTCAAAAAGACGCGGATTTTTTCCTGCTAAGAGCTGATGTCCAAACTGCAACACCATCGAAGCTGTCGTGTTTTTAAAATACTCACGTGCCCCATAGACATTGAAGTAACGAAGCCCCACAATGCTGATATCGGAATTTTTCATATAATCATAGGCAATATTGTCCATCATCACTTTTGAAAAACCATACACATTGTTTGGCTCTTCATGCCCTACTTTAAAGGTATCACTCCCGCCATATGTTGCAGCAGAAGAGGCGTAGATCATGTTTGCATCGTGTGCCACGGCAAGGTCGAGCAGATCTTTAAAGGCATTAACATTTGTCTTTATCATCAGATCTTGCTCTAACGCCGTTGTATCTGAAATTGCCGCTTCATGAAAGATATAATCAAATTTATAATTCACTTCCAAATCTAAAAGCAGATCCTTATCATTAATATCACCACTGATAACCTCACCACCAAAGCCCAAAAGATTTTTAAAATGCCCAAATGATTTTAAATTGCCGTTACTCAGTGTCTCACCACTTCGAAAGCTATCTAAAATAACTACATGTGCATCGGGATGATTCTCCTGAAAGTAAAATGCAAGGTTCGAGCCAATAAAACCTGCCCCTCCTGTAATCAATATTGTCTTGTCTTTTAAATCTTCTTCAATGTATCGCATCTGCCCATCCATAATAAATTTATTTTAATAAAATGATACCTTTAAATTGATTAACAACTATTTAAGACTTAAACCAATATAATGTAGCTGAAACTTTATATTAAGGAAATAAAATGAAAAAAATCGTAATCGCTTCAATCGCTACTTTAGCATTAGTTACAGCTGCATCTGCTGCAGTAAATGGAAAAGCATGTGCTGCATGTCATGGTGCTAACTGGGAAAAACACGCTATGGGTAAGTCTAAAATCGTTAAAGATATGACTCACGCTGAAATCGCTACTGCTCTTAAAGGGTACAAAGCTGGAACTTTCGGTGGACCAATGAAAGGTGTTATGAAAGGTCAAGTAGCTCGTTACTCTGATGCTGATTTAGAAGCTTTCTCACAAACTATCGGTAAATAATTTCTGATACTTGAGTTGCCTTTCTGGCAACTCATCTTTTTTTGGCCTATTCTGGTCGATACTCTTTTTTCTTTAGCTCTTCTTTTTTACGTTCTAAATTAGCAGCATCATTCAAATCATCAACACCATCAAATTTTACAGCATTTAAAAATTTCTCTTCATCATCAAACTGTCCTTTTTTTATCGCCCACATTAGTGTAACAACCGCTATACTTCCGAGAAATATAGAGACACCCAGCATCATTGCAATTACCCAACTATCCATTTTTTACCCTTTATATCCAAATTTTATTCTCATAGAATTCCCAACCACTAAAAGAGAGCTCACACTCATTGAAATAGCTGCAATAAGCGGAATAATATAACCCGCCATTGCAAGAGGAATGGTTATAGCATTATAGACAAAGGAGAGTGCCAGATTCTCTTTTATCATTGTAAATGTTTTTTTAGCAATTTTAAAACTATCACAAAGTGATACGAAAGTATCATTGAGAAGTACCACATCACTCACCTCTATGGCTATATCACTCCCGTTACCCATGGCTATGGCTATGTCGGAGTTGGCCAAAGCTAAAATATCATTGATACCGTCTCCTGCCATCACTGTTACTTTTTTACGCTCATGAAGTTTTTCTACAAAGGCTGCTTTATCCTGCGGTGTCAATTCATATTCATACTGCTCAATTCCCACAAGTTCAGCTACTTTTTTTGCACTCGCTTGATGATCACCGGTAAGCATAATTACCTCTATGCCCATCTTTTTTATTTTTTCAATGGAAACTTTGGCATCCTCACGCGGCAGGTCAAAAAGTTCATACTTGGCAAGTAACTCTCCGGCGTAGGCAAAATAAAACTCACTGTTATGACTCTCACTTTTAACATCTATACCTATTGTCTTCATCAGTTTTGCATTCCCGCCTGCCAGCATTTTTCCTTCATACATGGCACTCACACCCTGTGATGGAATATTTTGAAAACTTTGCAATTCAAAAGGCTCAAACCCTTCACTGTATATATAATTTGAGACACCTTTTGAGACGGGATGTTTTGAATTCAGAAGCAGTGAAAAAAGTAATACTTTGTCAAAAGAGTCAAAAAGCTCTTCATGCACGACTTGAGGCCTGCCTTTGGTAATTGTTCCTGTCTTATCAAGAAGCAATACATTCGCATTTGCCATCGTCTCCAACTGTGCCGCCTCTTTAAATAATATGCCTCGTTTTGAGGCCATGGAGAGTCCGACCAAAGTTGCAACAGGTGTAGCCAAAGCCAGAGCACAAGGGCATGCGATGACAATAACAGCGATAGATATCATAAATGATTGTTCGAAATGTGATGAGTAGAGATACCAGCCGACAAAAGTAAAAAAAGAGAGTGCTAAAATAATTGTAGAAAAATATTCACTGAGTCTGTTGGCCAACTGCTGAATTTTAGGCTTGTTGTTCATAGCATTCTCAAGCAGAGCGACAATATTGCTCATCGTAGAGTGGGCAAAATCTTTTGTAACTCTGTACTTCACATCGGCATCAATGCTGACAGTCCCACTAATAATATTTTCACCAACTCTTTTAAAGACAGGCTCACTCTCTCCCGTGAGACTGGATTCATCAAAAGTTCCACTCCCCTCTACTATCTCACCGTCAAGAGCAATTCTTTCACCTGCATTTACAAGTACTATTTCATCTACAAGCACATCGTTAACATTTTTACTGACGACTTTTTTATCTTCAATGGTCTTGACATCATTTGGAAGGTGATGGTTCATAATGTCTAAAGTATCAGCAATACTCTTTTTACTCAAAACTTCTAAAAATTTACCAACAAGCACAAAGGTCACAATCATCGTTACCGAATCAAAATAGGCCTCACCACTGCGTGTCACTGTTATGTATATAGAGTAAATATAGGTCAATATTGCCCCGGTTGCCACGAGTGTGTCCATATTGACCGTTTTTGTCTTCATCCCATAGTACATACCACGAATAAAAGGCCATCCGCTGTAAAAAAGGACAGGAGTTGCAAGGACCCACTCTCCAATATTTAAAATATGCTTGATTTGGGGTGTTATCCCTGTAAAGTATCCGGCATACTGCGCGACCATAATCGTCATCATATTCATTGTTGCAAAGACTGCAACAGCGATACGCATGTAGTACTCTTTTCTCTCTTTATCTGCTTTCACTTCTTGGAGTGAAGCATCATACGGGTACGCATTGTAGCCAATAGCCCGAATCATATCTATGATTTTAGAGAGTTTTACACTGCTGTCGTCCCAGATAATCTTTGCTTTATTGTTGGTGTAGTTTATGTTTGTCGCGACAACTCCGTCCATATTTGTCAGTGCTTTTTCATTGAGCCAGACACAGGCTGCACAGTGAATCCCTTCAATAACCAAAGAGACTTCATGGAAACCGTCATTATCAACAGAGACAAAGCGTTCATAAAATGCAGGGGAGTCAAAATTTGCAGAGTCTTCATACTGCTCAGAAGGAGGAGCCAGTTTATTGCCTCCTAATTTATCATAAAAGCCATCTAGTCCTTCATCGCTAAGCAGATGAAAAACACCCTGACAGCCATTACAGCAAAAGTAATGTCCCTCATCTTCTATCATTACATCTTTAGAGAATTCTAAATGGCAGTGGTCACACGCGATTTTTTCAGACAACTTGAAACTTTCCAATTGCAGGATTCTTTTGCAACTCCTGCCATGGTTTGACATAACCATTCATACAGATGTAAACACCGGCTATCTCTTGTGTCTGGGCAAATCCTATGGCCATACCAAGATTGAAACCTGCTTCTGACTTTTCAATACTGTAAGGCTTCATCGCCCCCGTTAATACAATCACTCTGTCATCAAAAATGGCATCTAAGAACTCCGCTGTCTCTTGCATCGTATCTGTTCCGTGAACAAGAACAAACTCCGCTTCCTCTGACTCAGAAATGATGCTCGCAATGCGTTTTCTATCTTCGGTGTCCATATCAAGGGAATCTTTATACACCACACCTGCCACCATATAATGATGCTTTATCGAAGCCATTATCTCATCAACGGCATCGTTATCGTAAGGGACTTCAAGCACCCCACTCTCTTCATTATATCTTTTGTTAAAAGTTCCACCGCTATTAAGTATTAACATCTTTCTTTCCAAATTTCATCTAATTTTTTTACTATTTTACTTGCACATGAGCTTTTCGCACGAGAGAATTCATCAAAAAGATAAGTCTCACGCAGACCTGCATTGTGTGCTGCTTCAATGTCACGCTCTTTATCACCTATCATTATAGAGTTTTTCAGATCTACATCAAATTCATCTGCAGCTTCAAGTAGCATTCCCGGTTTTGGTTTACGACAATCGCACTCCCCGGAGATTTCAGGATGGTGCGGACAGTGGTAGACTTTTGTAATATGTATGCCCTCTTTCTCAAATGCTTCGAGCATCCACTGCGTGAGCTTGGCAAAATCCTCTTGGGTATAAAATTTACGTGCAATTCCCGACTGATTTGTCACAATGAAAATCAAATATCCCAAATCTTGATAATGACGGCAGAGTTCAAAAACACCCTCTATAAACTCGAAATCCTCTTTTTTATAGAGATACTCTTTTTCAACATTAATAACACCGTCACGATCTAAAAAAAGAGCTTTTTTCAAGGTCTACGCACCTACTCCCTCACCAAAGGTCTCTTTTTCGATGATGTCACAAAGAATATGTCCGATGAGAATGTGCGACTCTTGAATGCGTGGTGTGGAGTTTGAAGGCACAACCAAAGCGACATCTGCCATTTTCGCCATCTCTCCGCCGTCACGACCTGTAAGTGCTACAGTAGTGATTCCTTTTTTCTTTGCACTCTCAAATGCTTTGATGATATTGACCGAGTTTCCGGATGTTGAAATACCAATAAAAATATCACCTGCTTGTCCCATCCCCTCTAATTGACGTGAGAAGACTTGATCATAACCATAATCATTACCGATTGCTGTAAGGTTTGATGTGTCCGTTGTAAGTGCTAGAGATGGAATGGACGGTCTGTCAAAACCATAACGCCCGACGAGTTCTGCTGCAATGTGTTGTGCATCTGCCGCACTTCCGCCATTACCTGCCAAGATGGTCTTTTTATCGCCCTTGTAAAGCTCCACACACATCTGTGCCACTTCTTCAATCTTTTCTAAAAGCGCTTCATTTTCATAAACAGCCTGCTTTGTTTCATACGATTTTTTTATCTGGTCTTTAATATAGTTTTTCATAAATGCACCTAAATTATTATCTACAAAATAATAGCATAGAATTGGTTACAAAGTGCTGCTTAAAAAGAGTGGAGGGGGAAAATTTATAGAAGTGAGTCAAAGAGAAAAACTCTTTGACTCGAAGATATTACAAAAAGAAAATTAGTCTATTTTCTCAGCTTTTTTAACATCATAAAGAATATCATCCATTGGGTGACGATACATTGGCATTGCAAGACGTTTTTCATCAAGTACGTGACCGATGAATCCGATTGAACGACCAACGATGAAGAATGCATTAAGTGTACCTGATTCGATAAACTCGTTGATCTCTTCTTCAGAGTATCCAAGTGCTCTCCACATATCTACCATTAAGATACCAATAGTACCATCAACGTTAAGAATCAAGTTCTCTTTTTTACTTGTAGTAAGTGCCTCAACAGTTTTCGCATAGTCAAGAAGTGAATGACTTGGGAAATGCTCTGCTGCAAAATTCATAAGACCCGTTACACGTAAATCTGGATTTTTAAGAGATTTGATACGGTGACCGATACCCGGAACAGGAACACCCTGCTTTTTCATATACCCTAAAAATTCTGCCGGTGTAAGTTTGTTATCATCAGCATATTTAAAATATTTTGCAGCACCGTCGATTGCACCACCAAAACGTGGCCCAATTGTTAAAAGACCCGTTACAAGTGACTCAACAACACTTTTTCCAGCACGTGCAGTTACTTTTGCATTGTGTGCCCCTGATACTGCCGGACCATGGTCAGCAACAGTTTTGATTACAGTCTCGATGAAGTCTGTAGCCCATTTTGGATACTGTTTTTTGAACCATAGAAGTGAAATTACATCACCGATTCCTTTACCTGTATCTGGAGTAGCAACTGAAGAGATAGGGAAACCTGCATATGTACACTCTTCACCTCTGTCATCAGAAATAGTACAGATAAACTGTTTTGGACGACGTATTTTTGGCACAATATTCATATCTGGTTCTGGAATCTCACCAATAACACCATCTGCTTTTAGTTCTGCATATACTTCATTGATTGTAGCCGGTAGATCATTGAATGATTCCGGTACATAAATACCCGCTTCTGCCATTGCTTTGTTCTTTGCAGCTGCAGTTTCAGCATCAGCATTTGCAGACGCACCTGCGTGACCAAACTGTACACCTGAACTGAAGTGTTTAGCAATTGTACCAATACACCAAGCAATAACCGGTTTAGTAATTTGACCATTTTTAATAGCATCGATTACTTTATACTCTTCAGTACCACCAACTTCACCAAGAAGTACCATATATTTTACATCTGGATTTTTTTCCATTCGAAGCATATTGTCAATGAAAACTGACCCAACAAATCTATCTCCACCGATGGCAACACCCTCAGCAATACCATCAGCATTGAGCGCAATGATGTTTGAAAGTTCATTAAAAAGCCCACCTGAACGCGTTACAAGTCCACATGAACCTGCACGGTGCAGTTTTGAACGTACAATATTTTCAATAGTACCACCGATGTTTGCAATTTTGAATGCACCCGGAGCAATAGCACCAACAGTAGCAGGCCCGATTACTGTAACACCGGCTTTACGTGCTGTATTGTTCATTTTTCTTGCAAGTCTTTCAGGAATACCTTCAGCAGTTACCATGATAGATTTAAATCCACCAAGTTCTACAGCTTCCATTGTTACATCATATGCAGTTCTAAAAGAACCAAAGTTTAAAAGAACATCAGCATTTGGATGATCTTGCTTTGCATCTGCCGTACATTTGTAAAGAGGCAGCATTATCTCTTCTGGTCCCCAGAAGAATTTCTCAAATTTATTACCACTTGTTGGAGCTACGATAGCTGCAACCGATGGAGTATCTCTTTTAATTGTGTAATCATAATCAAGCATTCTCTGAATAGCAGTTTTGTTGTTGTTCCAAAAAATCGCTTGTGTATCTCTAGTATATAATTTTTCCATTTTAGCCCCTTACTTCTCTAATGCCATTCTAACGATGTCAGTAACGTGTGTTTCTGGTCCGTACACTTCAATATAAAGCCCTAATCTATCTGCAGCTTCTTTAATATCTTTTAAGCCTTTTTCGTAGTTTGGTCCACCACGACGAACATAAATTTTCGTATTGTGTGCTTTGATTTTCTCTGCATTTTCTTCAAATGACTGAATGATACCTGTAAATGTTTTTGCAACATCTGTAAAGTTTGCAATAGCCCCACCAATGATTAAAATCTTATCTTGACCTTTTGGATCTTTATGACGCGTCATCAAATCAATGATAGTGTCAGCATAAAATTTTGTCTCACCTGTTGTAGGTCCACCTGAGTACTCACCGTAGTTTGCGAGGTCTGCAATAGAACCACCGTTTGCTTCAGCAAAATCAGCGATAGTATCTGCATAAACAACAGAAGCGCCACCACCGGCAACCATAGTCCAAACTCTACCCATTGGATTAAGAATAGTAAGCTTCAGTGAAGCACCAGACTTACTGTCAGCTTCAGCAATTGCTTTTTCTTCTGGAGATTGATCTTCCATTCCAAATGCTGTAGGGTATTCTATATCACCCCATACATCTTTCATCAAGAATCCTGCTGTGTCATCAAGACGTGCAACAAGGTCAAGAATTGCCATATTGTTACCTTCAAGCATAACAATCGGATTAATTTCTAAATATGCGAAGTTCATATCTCTATAAAATCTAAAAAATGAGAATGCAAATGCTTCAAATTGTGCTCTGTTCTCTGCTGGAATATCTGCAGGAATGTTTGCTTTAATCTCATGCTCGATGTCAGCATCTGTCATATCAATAGGAATTACTACTTCATTAACTTTTTCATCCCAACCATCTTCAACTTCCATACCACCTTCAGCAGACATGTAGAGTACATCATCTTCACCAACACATGTAGCAGAAATGTAATACTCTTGCTCTTGAGAGTGTGGAGTAAACGGCTCAATAATGAAATGAGACAATGTACCGTGTTGTCCGGTAAGAAGTGTTGTCGGATGTGAGATTTTTTCATCAATCCATTTTGCAGCATCTTCTAATGTTACATCACCTGGTTTGTTTGTTTTAAAAAGTACTAAATCATTCTTCCCACGCTTACCAAACAACATATCTGGTTTTGCAACTAATGGTTCTTGTTTTAACCATTCAAAACCATGTTCTTCAGCCTTTGCTAAAAGTTCTGCTCCATTTGTAACAAGAACAGATTTGAATCCATAATGGAATCCACTAAAATATTTTTCCCACTGTTTAGAAAAAAGTGCTTTACCGTCGTATTCACGTATCGCTTTTTGAGCCATAGAAACTCCCTATTTTGATATTTGTGGGTAATTCTAGCATAAACTCATTTAATAAATATCTTTGCTTTATCTTAACTTTCTAATTGCTCTGTTTAATGTTTAATTTTGTAACAGTAGCTTTGTAGAGAATTTTATTTTTGTAACTTATAGTTACATCTGCCTCTTTTTTGCTCTTGTTTGGCAGTTCTTTTAAGATGTTTTCTGTGCATTTTTTAACATCATAGAAACGTAAACGCTTTTGCATCTTTTCATCTGCCGTTACACAGTGAATTCCTTTTGCTTTTAGCTTCTCTGCCAGCTCTTTTGCAATATTTACATTGTAGGCAAAATTCTTTTTAGGATTATCTAAAACGAGGTAGAGCTCTTTATTGAAAAAGACGACCAAAGTATTACTTATAAGAAGAACAAAGGCCAATATAAATATTGCTCGATAACCTCGCCGGTGCTCTTTAAGACGCACACGGTACGAACTTGCAAAAGTCTGCGCGGCCAGAGGAAGCGCAACAATCAGATAGGGTGCGAAGTGCTCTATATTTATTTTTTGACGAAACGAAACAAGCAGAGAAAAAAGCAGTGCTGTTGAGGCAATGTACCACATTTTGTCTCTTTTATCGGCAAGGTAGCGTCTGTAGAGCACATAAAAAAGATAGATAAAGATAACAGGAGTAAAAATAGCACTGTAAATACCGATGGTGTCTAAAAAATGACCTCTTGGAAAGCCGTAAATATCAAAACCATAGAGATAGGAGGAGAGGAAAAAAAGCATTATATTGTAAGCAAACTCTTTTTTGTGTTTGTGAAAGAGCGCATAGAGTGCAACTCCTAAAAAGAGGTAGACAAAACCTACATCAATCAAAGCATATACGAATAGCAGTAGATTTATAAAGAGTTTTGAACACTTCTCTTCAAGGTAGAGGTACAGAAGCAGTCCAAAGATGATAAGTCCGGCATGATTGACCATCAAGGCCGAACTGATAACACCGGGAAGCAGAACAAAAGTAAGCAGCAGCCAGAGTCTGTTTCGCTCACTTGTCAAATAACGACCTGAAACAAGATATATCAAAACAGCACTGAGCAGGTGCATCGCAATAAATACAAAGCGAAGCCCAAAGGCATTGTGTCCAAAAAGCGCTAAAGAGGATTTAACAAGCAGCTGCAGAAAAGAGAAATTTCCATAGAGTATATCTGCTCCACTTGAAGATATAGAAATATGAGAAGCCTCAAAGAAGAGAATAAGTGCATCTATTCCTAAAATCAGAAATAAGATGATTCTATATTTCATAATTTTAAGAAGTTTCCTATCATCTCATGGCCATATTCACTCATAATAGACTCCGGATGAAACTGTACACCGTAGATATTTTTGTCCTTGATTTTAAGCGCCATAATCTCTTCATCATCTGTTGAGTAGGCTTTAGGCTCAATCACATCCGGCAGAGTGTTTTTATCGACGATTAAAGAGTGGTAACGCGTCGCGACGAACTCACGCGGGAGGTCTTTAAAAATCGCACACTCTGAGTTCTGCTGCATCGTCGATGTCTTTCCGTGCATCATATTCTTTGCTCTGACAACATCCCCACCAAAAACCTGCGCGATGCTCTGATGCCCAAGACAAATACCTAAAATAGGCACTTTATCTTTAAAATGTTTAATAACATCAAGTGTAATCCCCGCTTCATCAGGAGAGGCAGGACCCGGAGAGATGATGATCTTCTCAGGATGCAGCGCTGCAATCTCCTCCACACTCATCTCATCATTTCTAATAACCTTCAGATCCGCACCAAGCTCACGGCAATACTGCACTATATTGTAAGTAAAACTATCATAATTATCTATCATTAATATCATATTTTATTTTTTTCCTCAAAACTCTTATGCTGATTATATCAAATTAAAAATTAACTTAGTATGTCTCTCTATGCATCGCTACCAATTTTACATAATTACCACTATCTGCATTTTTTAGTGCTTGTATATATTCATCTCTTCTAGTATTTTCTTTAGAGAGTAAATTCTCTTGCCATTTTACCGGCATAGAACCATTTTGTCTTAGGTAGATATTTGCTAACATTCTGCTCCATCTGCCATTTCCATTTTGAAAAGGGTGTATCTGTACCGCTCTGTGATGAATACGGGCAGCTGTTTCATAGATGTCATATGTTTTATATTCATCCCAATAAGCGATATCGTCTGCCAACTCTTTGAGTGCTGTAGGTACTTGATACGCTTTTATCCCTATTGAGAGTTCACCTGATCTCAACTTGCCTGCCCACTCCCAAACATTACCAAACATCTCATAATGCAATTGCTGTAGCCATTCATAAGTAAACGGTGCTATTTTTTTAGATGGTGGAGCTGAGAGATATTTCAATGTTGCAAGTGCTATATTGTTCGCTTCTGCCTCATATACTTCTTTGAGAGTATAAACCCTATGGCTTGGTAGTTTGAGTCCTGATATCTCATCAAGTGGTGTAGCGTCATCTATAGGCTTTGTAGAGTTTATCATTTAAGCTACCCAAAGAGTATTTTTGTAATCACCATGTAAAAACTCATTTTCATACATAGATATTATCTTTTTAAGACTAGCATCTTCTAAGCCTTGCATTTCAAGTGCTGATGTCCCTTGCACGATGGAAGCTAAATAGAGTGCTTTCTCTTTTGCTCTTTGTTTTTGTAGCTCTTTTAAGGGTATTTGTTCATTTCCTGCAAAATCCAAACCCAAAAGGTTTGTAACTGCCTCAATAGTGCTTAGTTTCACATCTTCATTTTTTAAAAGACGATTAATAGTACGAACTCCAACACCACTCAGCTTTGCTAAGTTTTCAACAGTGATGCCAAGCTGCTCTTTTCTAGCAATAATTTGCTCTATTAATTCTAAACGCTTCATAAGAACTCCTTGATTGCCATTATGCCATAAATGGCATTAAGAAATGTAAATTATATATAAAAGCATCACCTAATTTCTATTTTAAGTTTATTTTTTCTGGCATATGACCGAACAAGTCAAAAAAGATTTTGCTCATGTCTATGTTTATTTGCTTTTTTACATAAAAATATTTTTTAACTTCATTATACTCATCCTGAGTTGTAGGAAAAATATTAATAAACTTATTATCTGCAAAAACAATGATGGCATCATAGAAACGATAACTCTTATAACTATCTTTATAAATATGAAACAAAAATTTATTAATCAGCAATGCTATATTCATATAAATTGCAATTGGAAATAAAATATAAGACATCAATTTTCCGAAATCATTTGGATATTGGCTTTTATGGTATAAATCACTAAATGTTTTTCGTATCTCTGTTATATCATTAAGATTTATCTTTTCTAAGATAATATCATTGTGAAGCAGTAGTATCTCATTATCAAGTAGTTTAACTTTTCTTTTTTTCTTTGTTTTTATATATCCATAAATATATGGAAACATCAATATTGGAAGAATTACAAACACATTAAAAGACAATGATTGTGAAGATATACCACCTGGATTGGAAATATATATTAAAATAACTAATGGAATTCCAGTTACTGTCCATAATGCCAGAAATAAAGGATTATAATCTTCAATAACAATTGGATTTTTATCATAATCCCTATTTATATTTTTCATTTTTTTTCTAAGCTTTCACCACTACCAAGTAAAACTGCTATCCATTTCGTATTGTCGTTAGCTGCAAATACAATTTTTGCCATGATGGTGAGTGGGATCGAGAGCAGCATGCCGACAAGTCCTAACAGCCATCCCCAAAATATCAAAGAGATGAAAACAACTAGAGTGGAGAGTCCTAAACCTCTTCCCATCACTTTTGGCTCGACAATAGAGCCGATGATTACATTTACTAAAAGATAAAGAACAGAGACGAGTAAGGCAGAAAAAGCACCTAACTGAACAAGTGTTATTAAAACTGCAGGAACGGCGGCGATGATAGAGCCGATGTTTGGAATGAAGTTGAGCAAAAATGCTAGAACACCCCATAAAAATGCATAATCCGTCCCTATTAACGTTAAAGCAACATAGACTATGAAACCTGTTAAAAGAGATATAAGTGCTTTGATGACCATATAACTTTTTATCTGAGAAAAGATCTGGTTGATGTGTTTCATCGTTTCTTTATCTTTGTCTGCGAACTCTATTTTAGCACTAAAATGCTGTGATTCAAGCAACATAAAGACAACTGTCAAAACAACGATAAAACCATTTGTAAAGATGGAACTGATGCCTTCTATAATGGCAGTTGAGAAGCGCATAATCTGCTTTGAGTTTATTAAACTGGATATTTCACTTGCAGGTATCTCCAGACCAAAGCCATTCATGAAAGTTGCAAGAGACTCATAGTAAGTAGTCAATTTCGCGGCATAGAGGTCGATATTTGCACTAAATTGATGCACAGAAGTTCCGATGAGCTTTGCGATGAGCGCCAAAAATATCAAGAACACTCCCATTACAAGCGTAATGGAAATGATGTCTGGAATGCCTTTTGAGCGAAAAAAGTTATAGGAAGGAGAAAGGATAATAGCGATAAACAAAGAGAGTAAAAAAGGGACAATGATGACAGAAGCGAACTTCACACCTGCCAGTACAATTATAACACTTGCCATCACTATGAAATAGTAACCGAGTTGCGTCTCTTTCATACTCTTTTCCTTTATGTTTGTATCTCTTTTTGGTTGGTAAGTTGCTGCAGATAGTTTGAGATATTGATGAGTGAAAATGTTACCAAAAATATCATAAGACCTGGAAAGAAACTCACCCACCATGCAATCTCCACAACATCTTTTCCACCGCTTAGAATCGTTCCCCAACTCATCTGCGGAGCAACGATGCCAAGTCCTAAAAAACTCAGCCCTGACTCTGCAAGTATAGCACCGCCAACACCAAAAGTAAAACTGACAAAGAAAATGGGTGCCAAGAGAGGTGCATAGTATTTCAAAAGTATTTTACTTTTTTTAACTTTTGCAATGTTGAGTATCTTAATGTAGGGCTGTGAGGTGATTTTAAAACTCTCAGAGCGAATCAGCCTCGCTGTTGTCATCCAACCTGTTATAGATATAATGACTATGAGTACCAGGGCTGAAGCATTAACATACGAAACAAGCGCTAATAGTAAAAAGAAGGTAGGAAAAGTTAAAAACAGATCAACAATAACAATAAAACTTTTATCCACAAGCCCACGAAAATATCCGGCAATAGAGCCAAACATAAGCCCGATAAACGAAGCTATCAGAGCACTGCCCACACCAATCGTCAAAGAGACTTTCCCACCCTCAATCAAACGAGCCAATATATCTCGACCCAGTCTGTCAGTGCCAAGAGGATGCTGTAAGGAAGGTGCCAGCAAAATGGAGTGTGCGTCTAAAGCGTAAGGGCTCACATGGTAAAATAAAAAACCAAAAAAGGCAAAAAAGAAAATGGAAAAAAGTAAAACAATACTGATTTTAGGAACCACTTTAGCGTTTGATTCCTAAAAGTGTCTGCAACATTTGGTCAACAGTAGTAATGACTTTGGCAGCCGCACTATAAGAATTTTGATATTTTATAAGATTGGTCATCTCTTCGTCAGTATTAACCTTTGATACTGAAAAATATTCCATTTCTGTGGCATTAAACTGTGCAGTTACTGTGTCATTTCTAGAAATAGCTGAGTTGGTAGATATACCTACATATGTAGCTGTCAAATCATACATGCCATAGAGTGTGGTATCATATGTTTCATTCCCTACCTTAAACTCATAAGATTCAAATTGTTGTTGTACCATATCAAGTGCAACTCTATTATCTCCAGAAGAGGAGGAGTAACCCGCACGTATATTTGTAGGATTGTCTCTATATTCTTGTGCTAGTTGAATATTACTAGCACTATCTCCCTCAAAAAAACCTCCAAGCCCTGTTGCTCCAGCAAAGTTTGTCCCAGAGGAGAAACTTTCATCACTGAGCTTATCTTCGATTGCAAAAGTATACCCCTTAGATTGGGCATCTGAATTAACGCCTAACTCTAATCTCAATGTACCATCCGCTGCTGTTTGATAACCATAAGTCATAAAATCATCAATATCATTAGTAGCGTTATTGTCCCCATTATCATCTTTATTATCTGTTATTTGTCCTTCTATAGAGTTAGTTCCTGTAGCACCGGACATTGTTGTGGAGTTGTCTATATTAATCGGCCTTCTACTTACCTCATTTCCATCTATGTCATAAATAATAATATCAAATGAACCTTCATTAATATTTAGATTTGAGTTTACTAAAGGAGCATCACTCGCAAGAGCCAAATCATTCGATTGCATTGATGTAGCCGCACTCTGTGCATAAAGATTGTTGGTGGATTCTATCAAGCCTTTGGCAAATGCATCTAAGTCACTTGCCGTCGTTTGCAATATACCATCTGTAGGCATACCGCTTGTACTATCTATTGAACGTCCTCGTAAATCTAAAGAAGCACCAACTCTACCTCCTGTTATTTCCTCATTCATCGGAATCAAAACACCATCTTGACGTTCATACGAGATATCATAAAATCCATAAGGATTATCACTATTTGTAAGTTTCAGTGGATGATATGTACTTCCATCAACAATGTTAAAACCATTGACACTCACACTATAACTACCAGAACTGATATTTGAATTACTGTCAAGCTGTATATTTGATTCTAGCTGTCCTTGATGTACATCTGCACCAATAAGACGTGAGAGATCCTTTTCTAGTAAGTTCCTTTGATCACGTAAGTCATTTGCAGTGTAGCCATCGCCTGCTTCTGCTACTTCTATGGCTGCATTTACGTCTGCTAGTTGTTTTGCTGTAGAATTTACTTCATTGATATCTAAAGCCAATTGGTCATTTACTTGCTTTTGTAAACCTACAACTTGATCTTGAGTTTGTGTTATGTGTTGTGTTAAGGTTTGTGTCTGTTCAGCCAAAGCAACCTGAGTCGCATCATTATCCGGATTATCAGCAAATGTTTGCCACATATTGTAATACTCTGACATATCATTTTTAATTCCAACACCATCAATATCTGGAAAATATGTTGAAAGTTCTTCTAACTTTTGTCTCTCATAATCACTATACTCTTTATCTGCTGACGCAGCTGAATATTTATCAAAGACAAAATTATCAAAGATTCTACTAATATCGTCAATTTCAGTTCCATTACTAACATTACCATCCGCTGTATTTAAAGGAGTCGCAGCAGATGTAACCACCCGTTGCCGAGTATATCCATCTACTTCTGCATTTGTAATATTATTTCCCGTAGTATTCACTGCTACTTGTGCAGCGTTTAATCCGCTATATCCAATATTTAATGTATTAAAAAGTGATGCCATTTTAAACCCTTATCTCAAGTACATTAGACTCTTTTGATGCGACTTTCTTATAACCATGCATTTCAGTTGGTACTAATCTTTCTAAAAATGTATTATATAAATTACTGACCACTACTACAAGTTTTGCATATTTTTTATTAACTTCATGTAGTCTAGCGAGTTCTATTTTTAACTCTTTAAGTTGTTTATGCTGTTGTTCATTAAGTAAATTTTGGAGTTCTACATCAGGATTTGCGGTCATTAAAGAAGATATTTCATGATCTATCATCGCTTTTTTCGTCTCAAAAGCTTTGAGTTTCTCTTCTTTGAGAGAGAGTCTCTCAAATTGTGGGTCATGCTCTGCTTTTTTTATATCTTCTATATCTGACTCCGTTATTTTAATTAAATCTCGTAAATCTTCTAAAGCATTTTGTAAGTGATGAGTAAGCATCCCAAACCTCCATATTTTTTAATTACTTAAAGTAACTCGTCTGCCATTTTTGTAGCTAAAGCCGACAAGTCAACTTTATATTCACCGGCATCAATAGCCTCTTTAAGTTTTTCTATTTTGTTCTGACTAGCATCTTGTGATGTAGTCAATTTAGCGTTTGCTTTTATCTCTTTGTTGTCATTCAAACTATTTGCATAAGCACTGCGCATAGCTGAACCATTGATATTTGAAATCATATCTTGTCCTTCTAATCTGTTAGAGTATATCTTTATACAGCCATATCGACAAATTTACAATTTCATTAAGCATAACACTACTCTTTTTCATGAATTTTTACGACTTAAATAGTCATATAACATTTGTGAAAAACCAAAACTCCCCGCACTCGCTTTTGAGAGTTCATCTCTGTACATTGATTTATATATTTTATCCCCTGGATCATTCTGCGATGCGAAAAGATCATTATCATCTTTCATCGCATTATCCATCAACATTTTAACTATAACAGCTTCAAAAGCATCTGTCTGTTTGCGCAGCGCTTTATCTTCTGCGTGAGGATTAATTTTTGGTATATCTCTGTTTTGTGTTACCAACTGTGCCTGTGAAGAGAGTTCATTCAATCCATAATCCATTATATTACCTTCAACTCAGCAGAGATACTGCCGGCACTCTTCATCGCCTCTAAAATCGAGATGATATCTTTCGGTGTAGCCCCCAATTTTTGTAAAGAGCGTACAAGATTTGCCACAGTTGTTGTTCCTTTTTTCATATATACTTTATCTTCATTCATTCCTATCACCAGGTTATTGTCTACTTTCATAGAACCCTGTGGCTGTGATGGAGTATCTTGCTCAACTATTTTTATTGTTATGTCACCATGTGTCAATACAATCGGACTCAGTTGTATATCCACCCCAGCAACGATAGTTCCAGTTTTTTCATTGATGATGATTTTTTTCTTTGGCTGATAATTCATATCTATATTTTGCACTTCTGCCAAAAATTCAATCATAGAACGGTTTTGAGGACGTTTAAGTTTAATGCTGCGTGAGTCCATTGCCACCGCTACTTGTGTATTGTAAAAGGCATTAATGGCTTTTTGAACCGCTACCGCATTTTCAAAACCGGAATCTTTAAGCGAAAGGGTCGCATACTTCTGATGAAAAAGGTCAATGTTAATCTCACGCTCTATAAAACCACCGTTAAATACAATACCCGTCGTTGGATGTGTCTCAGCGCCGGAACCTCTTTGATTGAGTCCACCGATACTAAGCGGTCCTTGTGCCAGTGCATAAATCTTTCCGTCCACCCCTTTCATAGGTGTCATCAAAAGTGTTCCCCCTTCTAAAGATTTTGCATCTCCGATGGAAGAGACCGTTACATCAAACTTGTCACCCTGCCGAGCAAAAGGTTTCATAGTCGCAGTAACAACAACCGCTGCAACGTTTTTAGACTTAATGTCGATGGGGTTCATATCGATATTCATCGCTTTGAGCATATTGGAAATTGATTGAAGTGTAAATTTTGAAGTCGTTCCGTCACCTGTCTTTTTAAGACCAACAACTAAAGAGTAACCGATTATCTGATTTTCTCGAACACCAACGATGTTGGAGACATCACTAATCTTCGTTGCATAAAGGGACGATATAAAAAGTAGTAAAGTAAAAAAATATTTCATTTTGCATAAATCCTTGAACCGTTATCAAGAATTTAGCAATTTTTATTCCATCTCTTCAGATACGAGGTAGCTGAGCGAGGTATTTCCAAATTTTTTAGATTTTTTTATTCTGTATGCCCCTAATTTTTGCGGTATTTCCAGACCTGTCATATGTTCTATAATAATCATTCGGACACTCTCAATCGGCAAAGAAGCAATCAACGCCATCGTTTTATCATAAATATCTTCCATCCCCTCACGGATGCTAAAAGGCGGATCAATGTAGAAGTAAGCCTTCTCTTTTGTTTTTTTCAAACGTGCAAGCACTTGCGTGATATTTTCAAAACTATTCCCTGCAAAAACTTCACAAGCTGCAGGCTCTGTCAAGGCGATATTTTGCTTTAAAACTTTGAGCGCATCGCGATCTTGTTCCATAAAATATATCTGCTTTGCACCGCGGCTCAGAGCTTCAAGACCGATGGAGCCTGAACCGGAAAAGAGCTCAACAAAAGTTGCATCGATGATGTCAAACTGCAAGGTGTTAAAGAAAGACTCCAACACTATCGCTTTTGAGCTGCGTGTAGTCATTTTTGAAGGAAGCTGCAGAGTCTTTCCTCTGTATTTGCCAGCGATGATTTTTTTTGTAAGTTTTTTAGAATTATTTTTCATAAAATGCTTTCACTGCCCGTAAAATATTTGCCTGATACTCCTGCGTGAGAGACTCTATGCGTTTTTGTAAAATAGAAAAGTCCATAGACTCCTCCTCTTTGTACTCTGTTTTTATTTCCATTGCTTCTGCTTCATCTCTACCATAGAGATCATTATATTTTTTCTCAAGTGCCAAGATAAGCTGTGATTTTGAAAATGGTTTTTGCAGATCTGCTTCTGCTTCACTACCGACATAAAAACAGCGTTCATCTCCCAAACAGGTCTCATCTCTAATAATAATGTCACACTTCTTTGAAGCACTCAAATATTTCGTCAAAAACAACTCTAAAGACTTTTGCAACAGTGGTGACTGGCATTCAACAGCAACTCTCATATTTATCCTTTAGTTACTCAAATAGTACTCAATCGAGTACCGAAAATCATCATCCAAATTTTCAAGACTTAGCATCCACATCAAATAATTACGATCATTCATCGCAATATCTTCAATGTATCTGCCGCTGTACTTTCCAAAAGAGAACTTCTCAAGCAGTACATTTTCAAAACTCAGTGCATTCATCTTCTCTATGTCGACAAGCTGCGTGAAATAATCAAAAAGCAACTTAATAACAACAGTATCACTGAGTGCATGATGCGCAACCAAAGCATCTTTAATTCCACACAATTTTTTTGTATTTTGCTCATTTTTATAGAGTTTAAGTTCATAACGCAAAAACTCCAAAGTAAATATCTCACATTCAGGAACAAGATGTTTCACCACTTTGAGTGTATCTATAATTTTACCATGCCATGTTAAACCGCCGGATGCCAACATTCCTAAAACAAAAGCAGCATTATGGACAATCAAAACATTCTCTTCAGAATTTTGCTCTTGCAAAAAAGTAAAAATTTCACTCTCACGCAAAGGAGCTTTCTCTGCAATCATCTCATTTGTGATGTTGTGCAATGCAGAAGCAGAAGGTGGAATCTTTTTTCCCTCATTGACAAATTCTAAACTACTTCTCACGCAAGAGTCCTCTTCAAAAACAAGCATCCCCAAGGAGCAAATCTTATCTTCTCTTTCAAAACCTGTCGTTTCAATGTCTAAAAAAATCAGCACTTCACTATCCTGATGCTTTTACAGCGTGCTGCCATAAAGATAAAAGAGAAATACCCGCCCGCTAAGATAAAAGCATAGAGAACATAGATGTTAAACCAGTCAAAAAGTGTTTCATAAGGCGTAAAGATGTAGGTTATTATCAAAGCTAAAACCATAAAACTGCCTACTATCCAGATAAGCAACATGAACCACTTTCTCCATACCTTGACCAAATCACCATAGCCGATAAATTCAAGATAGCCTTCTTCTGTATCTTTCTCTTTGGAACATTTTTTGAGTCGCAGCATATGCCCTGCGTGACAGCGGTTAAAAAGGTACTTTACACTGCGAAACAGTGCAATGAGAACGGCTAGATTTAAGGCAATGAAAAACCAAAATAGAAAAACATCCAAAAGAGCCGCTCTAATTTCTGCACTGAAACTCGGCACTCCCTGTTTCACATATATTACGAGTGTTATAAGCAGGGCAAAAACAGCAGCTAAAAACAAAGAGCACAAAACAACCCGTAGAGCCCAAAAAAACCACAACTTCAAGTAAAATTTTTGCATCTACAGCTGCTCAAGCATTCCGTGATAGTGTTCTAGATTTATAAAACTTTTCTCAAAACGGTACCGAATGACAAACTCTACTATTTTGTCTTTAAGCGCACTCTCGACACTCTCCACACGACCAAAGTAAGCCAGAGAGATATTTTTACTCTTAACGGCGGCATTTTTATCGTAAGCAATGGCTAGAATCTGCAGGTATTTTCCCTCTTTTATTGCACCTAAATTCTCTTCTTGCAAAGAGACTCCAGAGAGGTTTATAGCCTTAAACTCAAAAAGTGCTTGCATACTCTGCACTTTTTCATCGATTCCTATCTCAGAGTAGAGCTCTTTTAGCCGCTCAAGATTATTTTTTCTAGCAAGTTCATAAGAAGATATTTTATTGGTTAAATTTTTTAGTCTCTCTAGCGCTGAGCTCATCTTATTTCCTACTTTTCTTTACAATTCTTTATACTTGAGTATTAATGATAGTATATCAAATTTAAGATATAATATCATTAATATTTTTACAGCTAAAGAGAACTATGGACTACTTAAAGATCAAGGGCAAAT
>JALVXQ010000219.1 GCA_027038255.1 Sulfurimonas sp.
TCAAGGGCAGAGTGTAGATGATGTTATTGAAACAATGAAACAGAATCAAGAAAAATAAACTAAATTAGTGAGAGAGTAAAAATTGAATGACAAGAGAATGAGTCAGTTATATGAACAGGACAATCCAACCAATAACTATAAAAATGTAGCACATGCATTCTTTCTTGCTTTGGCTATTACCATTGCAGAGCCTTCAACTGTTTTACCACTCATCATTGAGCACTTTAGTAATAGTGCTCTTATTGTTGGCCTTTTTGTCTCTTTGTTGCGTGGCGGCGCAATACTTACGCAACTTTATGCTGCGTTTCATGCACAAAGCTATAAAAAAGTTTTGCCCTACTTGCAAAAAGTCTTTTTGTTCCGTTGGTTTTCCTGGTTTAGTATTGGTTTGAGTATCTATTTTATTGGAGATGCTCACAAAACACTTACACTTACTCTTATAGGTTTAGGGCTTTTTGGTTTTTCACTCTCTGCCGGTTTTGGAGCGATCTATTTTAAAGAGCTACAGGCAAAACTTTTTTCTAAAGCGTATCGTGGAAAGACCATGGCAAATCGTCAGGTGGCAGGTTCCATTGCCTCCATCATCAGTGGTGGTGTCGCAGGGTATGTTCTGAGTCATTTTCAAGCACCTTTGAACTATGCCTACCTTTTCATTGTCAGTAGTTTTATTATGGGAGTTGGTTTTTTTATTTTTACAACTATTGATGACGAACCTTTAAAAGAGAATGTGCAGCAAAAAGAGAAAAATTTTGGACTCTTTGTAAAAAATGCCTTTGCCACACTCAAAGCAGACAAACGCCTGCAACAGCAGACTCTAGCCATCTTTTTAAGTTTTGCCTGTTATCTCTCTATCCCTTTTGTTATTTTAGAGGCAAAAAACAGTTTTACGCTAACTGGTTGGCTTTTGGGTGGCTTTATTATGGTGCAGATGCTTGGAAGTATTGTGGGCAGTTCTCTGCTATGGAGGAGAATAAGCAACTATGAAAAGATGCTCTCTTGGAGTTTTGTCTTTATGATAGCTGCGTTTGGAGTTGCCTTATTTGCAAATAACAGCTACATCTACGCAGTGGTATTTTTTCTCTATGGTGTCGCTTTGGATGGTTTTGGAAACAGCGGAATGAATCTCATTATAGAGATAGCCCCAGAAGCCAAACGTCCCATATATACAGCTATTCAGACAAATCTCAGCTCAATCGGACTCTTTTTTCCCGTACTTGGTGGTTTGTTGCTTAAAAGTTTTGGAAGTTATGAGCTTATATATCTTTTAACTATAGCACTTTTATTTATAGGTTTCGTTATAAGTTTAAAATTAAAAAGTTCAATCTCTATTGACTTATGAACATATGCCCGATATAATTTCGTTAATATATTTTCAAGGATAGTGTTAAGTTGCAACAAAAAAATAATAATATTATAGCTACTGTTTCTTTGGCACATTTAGTACAAGATACTTACTCTGCTTTTTTAGCACCTATTCTGCCACTGCTTATAGATAAGCTTGACATGAGCCTTGTTATGAGTGCTTTTTTAGACATTGCTAGAAAAATTCCCTCGCTTTTAAATCCTTTTTTTGGTCTTATGGCTGAGCGAAGTGATGCACGTTATTTTGTGATTTTATCTCCTGCGTTTACTGCTGTTGTGATGTCACTCTTGGGTGTGGCTAACTCTTATGCGATGCTGATTGTTTTGCTTGTCATTGCAGGCATCACTTCAACACTTTTTCATATTCCCTCTCCAGGGATGATTAAAGCCTCTGCCGGTGGTAAGATTGGAAGGGGAATGAGTTACTATATGGTCGGAGGCGAATTTGCCCGTACCCTGGGTCCTTTGATTATTACCGGTGGAGTCTCTTTGTGGGGACTTGAGGGGACTTGGAGGTTGATGCCTTTTGGTATGATTGCTTCGCTAATTTTGTACTATAAACTGAGAAATTTTAACTTTACACAGACAAAATTTACAAAAAAAAGAGAAAAAGGTGATGCCCTGCGTGAGGTAAAACACTTTTTACCTCTCTTTGGTACTATGAGTGGTTTTATGTTTTTTCAATCTGCTATGAAGATGGCCGTGACGCTCTACCTTGCTGTTTACCTCACGCAAGAGGGTTTTTCTTTGTGGGTAGCAAGTAGTGCTTTGGCTGTTTTGCAGTTTTTTGGGGTCATTGGTACATTTGCCTCGGGAACTATTTCTGACAAAATTGGAAGACAAAAAACACTTGTCATTATGTCAAGTGGGGCAGCACTTACTATGAGTGCTTTTCTCTTTAGCACAACACCCTACACAATGTTTCCACTTTTGGCACTCTTAGGTATATTTATGTTTGCAAATGGTCCTATAATGCTCTCTGTGATTCATGAGTTAGATACAAAGATGCCGACATTTATAAACAGTGTCTATATGAGTATAAATTTCTCTGTGAGCTCTATTGTAGTGCTTGCTATGGGAGTTTTTGGTGATGCGATAGGTTTAAAACTTACCTATACTATTGCTGCATTTTTGGCATATATTGCCATTGGTTTTGCACTTTATCTTAATCGTGCTATTATAAAAGTAAAAAGGATTTAGAAATGAAGGTATTATTATTAGCAGTAGTTGTGTTGTTCTCTTTTGCGGGATGTTCACAAGGAAAAAAAGCAAATAATTTAGATGGAAAAAAACTTTTAGAACAAAAGTGCAGTAGCTGTCATAATCTGGATTTGCCTCCTAAGACGTTTGAAGATGAAAAAGCACCTCCTATGATGGCGGTTGCGTTTCATATAAAAGATTTTATTAAAACAGAGGATGAGAGTCAGCGCATTCCAAAGGCTATTGCATTTGTGAAAGATTATGTCATCAACCCAAGTGCAAGTAAATCGTTTTGTGATAAAGAGAGCTTAAAAACTTATGGTGTGATGCCTTCACAAAAAGGGAAGCTTACGCAAGATGAACTCCAAGCTATAGCAGAGTATATGTTTTCACACTTTACAGAGAAAAATTTGAATGAAGCACAGCTGCTTGAGAACAAACTCAATGCAATGCCAAAGGGAGAGAAACTAGCTCTTCAAAATAAGTGTCTCTCTTGTCATAAAGTAGATAAAAAGATTGTTGGACCTGCGTTTAGAGACATCGCTACTCAAAAAGGGAACTCTTTAGAAGTGCTAATGCATAGCATTAAAAATGGTAGTAAGAAAAAATATGCAAGTTCTAAAGGTGCAGTGATGCCTGCGTTTAAAAAGTTAAGTGATGCAGATGTAAAAACAATTGCTCAGTGGATACTCTCTTTAAAATCACAAAAGGATGAAAAATGAAAATAGTTTTAGCAGTAGATGAAGATAAAAAGACAATAGTGAAAAAGACAGGACAGAGTGCATACTTTACGATTTATGATGACGATAAATTTGTAAAAGTAGTACCAAACAAGCATCATGATGGTGGGCATCATGCTCATAGAGAGAATGAAGAACATGACCATACACACTTGGAGCATGAAGAACATACAAATTCACATAGAAAAGATGTAGAAGCACTCAAAGATTGTGACATTATTTTAGTGCAGGCTGTGGGTGAAAATATGAAAGAAGCTTTAGAATCCATCGGCTTAAAAGTGAAAAAAATACGTCAAAAACATGGCACAACAGCTGATGAAGTTGTCCGTAACTTTTTAGATGGCAATATCTAGGGGATTTGTATGAGAGGCAGAAAACCAATACAGAGACACATAGATGCAGATCATAGCCATGTTTGTTTTAAACCGTGTGGTGTCAAACGCAGTGAACTTGAGAGAGTCGCACTGCGTGAAGATGAGATGGAAGCATTGCGTTTAGCAGACTACGAAGGACTTTATCAACAAGAGTGTGCCGATAAAATGGGCATCTCTCGCACCACATTCTCTCGCCTTATCATGTCTGCAAGAAAAAAGATAGCAGATGCCCTTTTGCATACTAAGGCGATACGAATAGGTTAAATTAAAGCCATTTTTGATGTTAAAACTCTTATTTAACACTTTTGTAACACTCTTTTTATAAACTTCTATTATTACAAAAAAAGTTTAAGGAAAAAATAATGAAAAGAGCGATTATAACTTGCTGCGTGAGTGCTTCTGCACTTTTAGCAAATTCTGTCATAAATCTGGCCCCAATGAGTGTAACGGCTACAGGTGTAGATGAAGAGGTGTTAGAACAGCCTTTAAGTATCGCAACAAAAGAGAAACAAGAGATTGAACTCGATCAGGTCATTTATCAAAAAGATTTGCTGAACTCTCTGAGTGGTGTGAGAATTGAGCAAACCGGTTCTGTTATAGGGCATATGACATCTATTCGTATGCCTATCAATACAGGACCTTATTATCTTTTTATGCAAGATGGCATCCCTGTACAATCAAGTGGTTTTTTTAACCACAATGGACTTGCCTATACAACTTTTCAAAACGCTTCATCAGTAGAGGTATTAAAAGGGGCTGGAACTGCACTTTATGGCTCAGATGCTGTTGCGGCAGTTGTTAATGTAAAATCAGCAGCAAAACCATCTAAGAAAAAAGAGATAACCATTAAGGGGATGGGTGGAAGCTACGGTTATGGCTCACTAGGCCTTGATATGAGTGATACGATAGATAAAGATAGTGCCTATCGTGCAGATGTCTCTTATATGCATAGTGATGGTTGGAGACAACACACAAAAACAGACAGAGCTGAAGCAAATGTCCGTTATGACCATACAATAAATGATGACAATGATGTGAAAGTCATTTTTAATTTCTCCAAAACAGAAGCAGAGCAGGCAGATAGTTTTAATGATTATGCAAATATTGAAAATGGCTCGACTGTTGCTAGTGATGACCCGAACTATTTTACGGCACTTGAGAAAACAGATGTAAAAAGAAAGTTTGACTATTCAAGATTAAGTGCAGAGTTTTCAAACTACACATTTAATGACTTAGAAATTGTTATTACTCCATATATCCGTTACAATAGAAACAGATACGTAGCAACGTGGGAAGCAAATTTGCCAAGTAATGATAATGAACTCTACACTCTAGGTCTTTTACAGCGCAATACCTATGAAAAAGAGTGGGGAAGAGTCGTTTTTGGATTTGATACAGAATATACACAATCATCATTAAAATATAATCAAGACTTTGATGTAACAACTACAGGATGGAATCCAAAAACATACACAGCAGGTGCTTTATATGATTATGATGTAGATTATTTTGCGTTCGCACCATATATCCATATAGATTATATGATTACAAAGCATTTAAAATTAACTCCGGGTCTTCGTTATGATTACAACAGATATGACTATACAAATAATCTTGCAGCAGATTCAACAGATAGTTCAAACACCTACTACCGTCCGGCAAGTAGAACAGATTCATATAATCATTTAAGTCCAAAACTAGCACTCTCTTATATTGTGCAAAAAGATCTCAATGTATATGCTCGTTATGCGAACGGTTTTAGAATTCCACAAGCGACAAGACTCTACTCTGTTAAAGTGGGTTATGAAAATCTTGACCTTCAAGCTGAAAAGTCTAATACGTATGAGGTAGGTTTGAAAAAGATATTTTCACAAAAAACATCTTTAGATTTAGCCGTTTATTATATGACAATTGATGATACTATTGTTCGTGATTCGGCAACAGGTGGATACAGAAACGGTGGTTCAACCATTCACAAAGGAGTTGAAGCAACTTTAAAATCAAATATTACAAAAGAGTTTGAAGCTGCAGTGAGTTATTCTTATTCAAAACATAATTACGATAATGATCCAACCCTAGGTGATAATGAGATGGCAGCAGCTCCTAATAATCTTGCTAATGTAAGACTCTTTTATATGCCTAGTTATATTCATGGCATGAAACTTATGGCTGAGTGGCAGCATGTAGGTTCTTACTGGATGGATGATGCACATGATGCAGGCAGATATGATGGTTATGACATTGGTAATTTTAAGGCAGATTATAAGTATTCAAAAAATGTCAAATTCTTTGCAAAAGTGACAAATATAACAGATAAAAAGTATGCAGTAACAGCGCGTTATGCTTACCATAAAGAAGACTATACTCCTGGTGATCCAAGAAGTGTGTATGCAGGTTTAGAGTATAGATGGTAAAGAGTTATAAACTCCATAAGTTAGCAGGTTTATCTGCTGGAATTTTTCTGTTGGTTTTATCAATCAGCGGATTTTTTCTAGATCATGACAAGTGGAGTTTTTTATATAATACTACTTTTAAAAGTGTTCCTTCGCACATCTTAAAATCAGAGAAACGTCTTTTTAATGTTTACTATCAAGATTCTGTAAACTCTGCTCATCTTCTTGTGGGTGGACACAGGGGACTGTATGAAAGTTTTGATGCCGGCGAGAGTTACAGCAAGCTATCATCTTTGCAAATTCTTGCTGCTGCTGATTTTGAGCAGCATCTCTATTTTGCGACTTCTGATGGTCTTTATATCTTTGAGGCGCACAAGCTACACCCTTTTGCCTTGCAGGGAAAATATATAACAGCGTTAAGTGTTTCCAAAGAGAAGATAGTTGCGGTAGTCGATAAAAAAGAAGTTGTTCTTATAGCGAGAAAAAGTGCAAAGATCTTGCAAAAAGATATTGTCAAAATCAATATATCACAACTGCAAGAAGATATAAAACTTTCTCGTTTTGTGAGAGATTTGCACTATGGTCGCGGTCTATTTGATGGAGATATCTCTTTGCTTATAAATGATTATGGGGCACTTTTTTTAGTATATTTAGGCATGAGCGGGTATATAATTTGGTGGCTGATTCATCGAAAGAAAAAGGCAAAACTCTCACGCAAGCTAATTAAAACACATGCGAATATCTTTGCCATAACAGCGCTTATTCCTCTTTTTATTTTAGCACTTACAGGAATTTTTTTAGATCACTCTGGTGGACTTGCAAAGTTTATGAAATCTGTCACAATTCCTCACACAGTCCTGCCTCCTGTTTATAATTCGCTTCAAAGTGACATTTGGTCGATCGATTATGATGGCAAGGTTTGTAGAGTTGGAAATAGATATGGTGTCTATGCAAGTCATGACTTTGAGAATTGGAAGCTTGAAAATAGAGGGTTTGCTTATAAAATGATACGCAAAGGAGATACTCTCTACATTAGTGGAATGGGAGCACCTAACAGAGTTTTGAAAAATGGTGATTACTCTTTACTGCCAAATACACCGCATATGTTTAAAGGAGTCATAGAGAGCGAAAACGGCATTAGCTACTTTTCTACAATGAATGCTACTCATATGCTGCCAAAGTTTCAAGATGTGACACTTTATATACTTCTTTTAAGCTTACATGATGGCAGTTTTTTTGCACCTTGGTGGGTATGGCTCAATGATTTTGCAGCTTTTGGAGTGTTTATACTTGGTATAACAGGGATGATACGGTGGTATAGAAAAAAAAGAGTTTGATAGAAGTCTATGTAGATGAGGCTTACATTTCAAAATAAGATGTTATTTTGAAAGTACCCCATTCTATTTTGAATTTAACTTAAAATCTCTTCAATTGTGATGTAATCACCAACGCGGCCTGTCATCTGTTCTGCATCAGTGTTTACCGGCAGTGTTTTTTTACCTGGTCTCCATCCTGCAGGACAAACTTCTCCTGTTTTTGTAGCGTGCTGCCAAGCTTCCACTTGTCGTAAGAACTCATTAACATTTCTACCGACTGAAGGTGCTTGTACCTCTTGTGCTACTACAACACCCTCTGGGTTTATAAGAAATCTACCACGAAGTGCAATGCCCTCATCTTCAAGAAGCACACCAAAAGCACGACTTACTGTTCCTGTTGGGTCTGCACCTATTGTAAGTTTAAGACCTTTTAAAAGTGGTTCAGTCTCTACAAATCTTTTATGAGAGAATTTCGTGTCAGTTGATACTGCTAAAATATCGACACCCATTGCCTGAAATTCATCATATTTTGCATTCATCGCTGCAATCTCTGTTGGACATACAAAAGTAAAGTCAGCAGGATAGAAACAGACTACATGCCATTTCCCTTTATAATCATCGCTGCTAACAGTTGTGTAGTGACAGCTTTTAGTGTCATATGCCTCCATTGAAAATTCTGGTGCTTTTTGCATTACCAATGTTGAACTCATTTTACTCTCCTTGTTTGTCGTTGTTGTTTGAGTCTCATTGTCTGAGACAGCTTCTTTTTTTGCTTGAACTGGAGTGTCACATGCCATTGCAACTCCTTATATTTTTGATATGTTGAAATTATAAAATTATATAAACAATAGTTAGTAAATAATAAAAATTATCTTTTGTATTTTTTAAAAAGTTTGCGTAAACAGCTGCGTTTAAAAGAGACCATAGGAACTTTTTGCGCATAGGCTCTGTACTCATCTCCAAACTTCTTTTTGACTTCCATCTCCTCAAAAACCATCACCATAAAAACAATGAAGAGCATCTCTAATGGAGCGATGAGAGTAATAAAAGTTGGCAGCCCTAAAAGCAGTGCCCATCCAAGTGGTAGGAGTGTAAGACCAAAGAGCATAGGGTGGCGCATACATTTGTAGATGCCTGTTGTGACAAGTCTGTTTGTCTCTAAACGTGGCATATTTTTACCTCTTCCACGTGCAAGTTCCTTACCGCCATTGGCTGCTGCGCGAAATGCCAAACGCAGTATGAAAAGACCGATGAGTGCTGAGAGCAGATGAAAGAGTGGTGAGTGAAAAAGGAGGTTGTTTTTATCAATGCTATATGTATATAAAGCACCGCCTATTATCATCAAGAGCCATAAAACTATTCGGATGACTACAGAGG
>JALVXQ010000220.1 GCA_027038255.1 Sulfurimonas sp.
CGTGCCGAAGATGAAGCAAGACTCATCAGCGAAACTGCAGCTGTAGGTGAAAAAGTGTTAGAAGATTTAAGAAGTACCGTTATGCTTGTCGAAGAGAGTGATAAAAATGTCGCTTCTTCCATGGAAGTACTCACACACGTCAATGAAAGTGTACGTAATTTACTTGGAACTATTGCAGCTACAGCGGAAAAAGAGACAGATCTTTCTCTCAATATAACTACATTACAAGATGAAGCAAAAGATGTAAAAAATATTTTAGATCTCATCGGTGATATTGCTGAACAGACAAATCTACTTTCTCTTAATGCTGCTATTGAAGCAGCACGAGCCGGTGAGCATGGACGCGGTTTTGCCGTGGTTGCCGATGAAGTAAGAAAACTGGCGGAAAGAACACAAAAAAGTCTCTCTGAAATTACAGCGACTATCAATCTTGTCATACAATCCATTAACGATATTGGCGGTCAGATGCAAGATAACGTAGAAGAGTTCAATGCAGCCGTCAATAAAGTGGATGAAGTCGATGCACAGCTTGAAGAAGTCAATCAAGCACTAGGCAGCGTAGTCTCTATTAGTAATAAATCAACAACGCGAAGTCAACAGATTGCAAAAGAGATGCAAGATGTCATTTCAAATATGAAAGATGTTACCGATATCTCAACATCAAATGCACGAAGTGTTGAAGAGATAGCCGGAGCAGCAGAGCACTTGAGTAATCTCACCGAAGAGTTGAACAATCAACTAGAGCTCTTTAGAACATAGTAATATTTGCATGAATTTATTGAGTCAATATAAAGAACTGCTGGACAATACAGCGATAGTATCTAAAGCAGATGCAACAGGAATTATCACCTATGTCAATGAAAAGTTTTGTGATATATCTGGTTATTCAAAACAAGAGTTAATTGGTAGTAATCACAACATTGTCCGTCATCCAGACACTGATCCTGCTGTTTACCGTGAGCTGTGGAATACTCTAACATCAAAGAAAATCTGGAAAGGCACATTTCACAACCGTGCGAAAGACGGGCACAGTTATTATGTAAAGTCTGTAATTCTTCCTGTTATTAATGATGCGGGTGAAATCATTGAATATATAGCATCACGTGTTGACATAACAGACTTAATACGTAAAAATGAGATTATTAAGCAGCAATACAAAGACACTTTAACCGGTGTCCAAAACAGAGCCTCTTTGCATCATGAACTAAGCCGTAATCTAAAACAAAAAGTCTCTCTTATTTTGATAAATATAGAGGGCTTTTCAAATATTAATGACTATTATGGGTATGAAAATGGTGATGCTTTACTGCAAGTACTAGCGCAAGAATTACAGTCAAAACATACAAACATCTTTAGAATCAGCGGTGATGAGTTCGCCATCTTATGTGAACATGAACTTGACAATCAGACAAGAGATGGTATGCGTGAGTTGATAATTAATCTTGAAACTCAAGAATTTTTATTGGAAGATGACACCATTACACTTTTACTCTCTTGCGGTGTGGCATACGGATTGCGATCAGAAGTCTATAAACTTGCCCATATCGCCCTCAAACATAATAAATATACAAATGAGCATCTGACTATCTATAATGACAATCCAGAGCTCTCAGTAATGATTACTAAAAATATTCAAAAAGTTTCAGATATAAAAACAGCTCTAAAAGAGCAGCGTTTTATAGCCGTTTTTCAGGGCATCGTTGACAATAGAACAAAAAAAATAACAAAATACGAAGCACTCATTCGAATGAAGAGTAAAGACGGTTCCTTAATTTCACCCTTTGAATTTTTAGAGTATGCCAAAAAAGCCAAAATCTATACAAAACTGACAAAAGTGATGATTCACCAGACTTTTGAAAAATTTAAAGATCAAAAGTGTGACTTTTCACTTAACTTGACTTTTGAAGATATAGACAACCCAAGAGTCGTCTGTACTCTCTTGGAG
>JALVXQ010000221.1 GCA_027038255.1 Sulfurimonas sp.
TGTGTTACTCGGAGTTCAACGACATCATCCGTACCATCGAAGCGATGGATGCCGATGTTATCTCCATCGAGACAGCACGTTCAGGCAACGAACTGCTCAAGATCTTTGCTGAAGTGGGCTACAAACAGGAAGTCGGCCCTGGTGTTTACGACATCCACTCACCACGCATTCCAAGTGTAGAAGAGATCGTCACGCAGATTCACAAACTCCTTGAGGTACTGCCAAAAGAGCAGCTCTGGATCAACCCCGACTGCGGGCTGAAGACCAGAAAATGGGAAGAGGTAAAACCAAGTTTGGAGAACATGGTCAAAGCGGTTAATATCGTCAGAGAGGAGCTTGGCGTATAATTTTTAGCGCACGGGAAATTTCTCCTGTGCCAAACAGCACCGAATAGACCCTTATTTTATGTCCTTGTTAAAAAGGATATAAGATGCTATAATTAGCCTTATTTGGAGGGTCATATGAAAGAGATATTCAAAAAGCTCATAGTTTCATCACAGGAACGACACTACGATTCGTTAATAAAACGCGAATATGACATACCCACAGACACAGATAAAATCGTCTCACTCATAGGTGTCAGAAGATCGGGAAAAACCTATATGCTTTACAGCATCATAGAAGCACTTCGGCAAACTGTTCCTCGTGAAAATATCGTCTACATCAACTTTGAAGATGACAGACTTTTCCCTATAACGCTCAAAGATATGGATAGCTTGGTAGAGGGCTACTATGAACTCTATCCGGAGAAAAGAGAAGAAAGGATCTATTTTTTCCTGGATGAGGTACAGAATGTAGATGGCTGGGAGCGCTTTGTAAGACGTATCTATGATACACTCAATATACGGCTTTTCATTACAGGATCGTCCTCCAAACTTCTCTCCAGTGAAATTGCTACATCACTCAGAGGTAGAACCATCGTCTATGAGATCTTCCCTTTTTCCTTCAAAGAATATCTGGGTTACAAAAAGATAGAAGTCAACCTTTATTCCGAATCATCACTGAGCTATATACAAAATGCTTTCAACCGATATCTGGTAGAGGGAGGATTTGCCGAAACTTTCGATCAGAACAGTGACGTACAGAAACGTATACTCAAAGACTACATGGACCTCATCGTCTATAAAGATATTATTGAGCGTTACAGTATTAAAAATCATGCCCTGCTCAAACATCTTATCAAATATCTCTTTGTCAATATGGGCACACTGATCAGTTTCACAAAACTCTACAATGAATATAAATCACTTGGATACAAACTCAGCAAGGACACGCTCTACGAGTATGTTTCATATCTTCAGGAAGCATATACACTCTTCACAGCACCTATCTACAGAAATTCCGTGAAAGAGGAGCAGAGACATCCCAAGAAACTGTATGCCATAGATAACGGATTCAAAAAACTTTTCGATGCTTCTCTCTCCAAAGACTACTCCAAACTGTATGAAAACCTGGCCTTTTTGCACCTGAGAAGAGAGACCGACGAGGTATTCTATTTCAAGGGTAGGCAGGAAGTTGATCTCTATGCCAACATAGACGGCGGTCTGCTGGTAAATGTCAGTTACGACATAGCATCGCAAAGTACGCTGGAAAGAGAAATAAACGCACTGCTGGAGGGTATGGACTATTTTCATTTGAAAAAAAGCTATTTAATTACCAAAGAGAGAGATGAAACTATTACCATAGAAGAAAAAGAGATAGTCATCATCCCTATATGGAAGTGGCTGCTTCAACGGTAACCTAATAGGTATTAAGGCAAGAGCCGAACTTATTCAGGCTTCTCCTCTGTCTTCATATCGAGAAACTCTTCAAGAAGTTCTTCTGCCTCCTCCTCATCCATTTCATCGCGCTTGATCTCTTCGACCATCGCGAAACACTCTGTACGCATATCGCGCATCTCTTCAAGATCGTCTTTATCGGTTTTTGAAGCGTTCTTTG
>JALVXQ010000222.1 GCA_027038255.1 Sulfurimonas sp.
CTGAACTTCTTTGCGTGAGAGTGAAATTTTAAAAGTGTGACAGCTCCGCCATATCCACTGCATGCAAGGTATTGGCTGTTATGCGTAATGGCACTGACATAGTTATGTTTGATGTTCTTTTTGTGGCCTGTTGCGCTCAAAGGAAAAGAGCAGAGTCGAGATATTTGTGATTTTCCTTCAAATCTATACTGTATGACCCTGCCATTTTTTGTCCCGCTGATAAGGTAGGGTGTCTCTTGTAAAAAAGTGAGTATCTCGATACGACCGTCATGTGTGGCTATAGTCTGTACAATATCACGATGGGTGGTATCTAAGATGTAAAGAGTGGAGCCGTTTGCGATGGCCATAATATCTTGTGTGGGATGAAAAGCGATGGCCGTTGTCTTCTCACCCAGAAGATCAAAGTAGATGTTGTGTACTACTTTACACTCTCGCGGCAGAACAATCTTGATGTTTTGAGAACTGCTTGCGACAGCTAGAAAAGTATTGTTAAGTCTCGCTATACCAAGTATGTCAGCACGAAATTTCAGACATCTATTTTGCTGCATGCGCATATATCTTTTTGACTAAAAGCTGCGGAGAGACTCTACCGTTAAACTCATTTTTGGTCACAGAGTAGGAACAGCTGATTTTTCTGTCTGCAGGCATCTCAAAAACAGTTCGAAAAGCGATAAGCTCGACCGTCTTGTTTTGGTGTGGATATTGACGTACTTCAATTCTTGAGTGTGATTTGTCTGCGCCCATGAGTTTGATGCTGACAACTTCTGCTTCATGGAGTAAAAAAGAGGGTCGAAGATTTGCCTCTCCGTATGGCTCAAAACTCTCTAAGAGCTCTAAAAGTTCAAGGTCGATATCATCTGTTTGTAAAATACCTGTTATGCTCTCTAACGGTAAAAAATCTTTCTCAGAAATATTTTCGGCACTTCTGTTGACGGCTTCTCTAAAAGCGTCTACATCCTCACGCATGAGTCCAAGGCCGGCTGCCATTTTATGCCCGCCAAACTTTGTTAACAAGTGTTCATTTTCTTTGATAAGCTCATAAATACTGACATTTCCGATGCTGCGGGCACTGCCTTTGGCAACATCCTCTTTGATGCTTAAAACGATGGCAGGTTTTTCAAATCTCTCTACCAAGCGTGAAGCTGCTATGCCGACTACTCCTTCATGCCAATGCTCTCCTGCAACAACGATGACCCTGTCCTCTTCCTGGACTGAGGCAAGAGCCTCTTTTGTTGTCTGTGCTTCTGTCTCTTTGCGAAGATCATTAAGCTGCCCTAGAAGTTCAAACTGCCTATAGGCACTGTGTGTATCGGCAGCTGTAAAAAAATCTAGTGCGATGGAAGCGTCTTCAAGCCGTCCTGCAGAGTTGATGCGCGGTGCTATCTGAAAAGCAATATCTTCACTTGTTATATTTGTTTTGTTTAAAAAATCCCGAATGATGACAGAAGAGGGACGATGAGAGACAGCCATATATTTGAGTCCCTCTTTCACAAGGGTTCTGTTAATGTTTACAAGCGGCATGACATCTGCAATGATGGCAACTGCCAGGATGTCTAAAAACTGCCGCATATCTATTTGTAGTGAAAGCTCACGTTTGAGCAGCGCTAAGAGCAGCCAGGTAACTTCTGCACCACATATCTCTTTAAAAGGATACTCACACTCAGAGAGCTTTGGATCTACTATGGCATAGGCATCAGGCAGATTCTCTGAAGGGGTATGGTGATCGGTAATAATAAGATCAATGCCTCTCTCTTTACAGATATCTGCAGCGGCAACTGCCGCGATGCCGTTATCAACTGTAATGACAAGATCTGCTTGTACTCTTTGTAAAACAGCAGGGTTAACACCATAACCATCTCTAAAGCGGTTTGGAATGAGCGCCTCAAGCGGGTAGGGAATTTGTCTAAAAAAATCAACCATAATGG
>JALVXQ010000223.1 GCA_027038255.1 Sulfurimonas sp.
GCTCTATAGTAGAACATCCATTTGGAACTATAAAAAGAACATTAGGCTGGGATCACTTTCTTGTAAGAACAAAAAAGAAAGTTCTCGGAGAAAACGCTCTCATTATGTTTACCTATAATTTTAAAAGATTACTCAATCTCATAGGGATAGCTCTGTTTAAAAAACTCTGCAAGGCTATAAAAGAGAATGATTTAACCCAAATAAGAGAAGAAATAGCACTTTATATCTTGATGTTTGGAGTTAATTTGGGCTATTTTTTAGAGAGATTTCTGTTTTTACAAAATATCTCTAAAAAAGTGAGATATTTGTAAATTTGAGTTGAGAATTTAGCCTAAATTATGGGGTTAATTGGACTAAGTTCACAGTCTCAAGGTTTTGTTATAAGCGTTATCGTAAAAGTTGATTATTCTTTTAAATAAGGAGTTAAATCATTTATTATATTATCTAGTATAATACTTTTTTTATAATTGTTTAACCAAGACTTTACCCAATTAGGAATAGGTTTTTTATTATCATTCCAGTTATTAACAGTATTATAAGATATATTTGTTAATTCAGCAAATGCTTTTCTATCTAAATCAATACTTTTTAATATTTTATCAAACTCTTCTTTTATCATAGTTTATCCATTTTTTTGATAGAATTATATCAAAATATACATCAATTCGATATAATACTTGACTTTTACATCTAATTGATGTATAGTTTCATACTTTTACATCATAAGGATACAAATGAAAGAAATTAGAAATGAAATAATTAATGCTGATTGCCAAACTGCTATGAAAGAGTTACCTGATAATTATATATCAGCATGTATTACAGACCCTCCTTATAATTATGAATTTATCGGTCATAAATGGGATGAAAAAGAAATTCAAAGAAGAATGAATAAGGCAAAAAATAATAGTAAAACATTGGTTAAAAACATTCCTTATGGAAGTGGCTTAGCAGGTGGTATTAGAAATAAACGATGGTATCAAAAAAATAGAGATAATGTAGTAGATTATGAAAATTGGTGTTATGAATGGGGAAAAGAATTATTTAGAATATGCAAACCTGGTGCAACTGTTTTAGTTTTTAATAGTACAAGAACAATTGCTCATGTACAAATTGCACTTGAAAAAGCAGGATTTTATGCTAGAGATATTATTGTATATCGTAGAAGCAGTGGTATTCCTAAGGGGATTAATATGCAAAAGAAAATGGAACAAAAAGGGTATCCTAATTCTGAAGAATTTGCAGGGTGGCAAAGTTGTTTAAGAAGTGAATGGGAATCAATTTGTGTTCTTCAAAAACCTTTAGTAAATAATTATACAGAAACTTTAATGACCTATGGAACAGGATTATTTTATACAACTATGGACGATGGGGGGTTTCAATCAAATATACTTGAAGATATTAAAAGAGATAAACCTGCTGATTATAATATTCATTGTACAGTAAAACCTCTCGATTTGATGCAAAAATTAATTAAAATTTTTGCACCAAAAACAAAAGGTTCTATTGTTCTTGACCCATTCGCAGGTTCTGGAACTACATTAGTTGCTGCCAAAAAAGCAGGAGTAGATTACTTAGGAATTGAAATAGAACCACAATATATTGATATAATCAATAAAAGATTGAATGAAATTTAACTAAATTTTAAATTTATTAATATTTGATATTAGATAATTTTTAATATCAAATCCAGATATATTTTTAATAAATTCAAAGGAGCTATCTCCTGTATAAATTTCCCATCCACCAGTTTTACATGCAGTCATTGCTGCTTGTAAATTATCTTCTCTTAAAAATAGAAATACTGGTGTGTATCCATGACTTTTCAATAATGCACCATATTCTTTAAATTTTTTTAATGTTCCTGAATCACCAGAACCAACTCTATATTTAGTATCAATTGCATAATTCCCTATCCTTAAATCACATGGTTCATCAGCACCTATTTTTAGTGCTGGTTGATAAGTTGACAAGTTTTTACATGCTTCAATCACTAATCCTTCCCAACATTTCCCAAGTTCTCTTCCCCAGTATTGTTTATTTTCATCTTTCATTTTATCTGTGATTCCAAATGTTTCCATTAATATATCGCTGGGTGATGTAGTTGCGATATGTGTTTTTGCTTGAAATGCTGTTTGATATTTTCTTAAAACATTGTCAAGATTATCATTTCTAGTCATTTATATTCTCCAATAATTCATATAATTTTATGTCAAGTCCAATACAAAGTTTTTCTAAATTTAAGTAAGTAGGATTTCTTTTAGCTCTTTCTATCAAACTAATATAAGTTCTGTCAAAGTTACATATTTCAGCTAGTTTTTCTTGAGATATACCTAGTTTATTTCTGCGAGTTTTTACTGCATTAGCTAATTTATTTAATAAAATTTGTTCTGAATTTTCCATAATGATAATAATACTATATTGAAGACTATAAATCAACGGACTATAAGCCTCATTTCAAGAAGTGTTTAAATGGCTTACAACGGGGGCGCGGGTGAGTGACAACTTCATTGGAAAGTTTTTGGTTTCCGATGGAGTTGTTCGCTCCTCCCGCTTGTTGCCTGGCGCTGTAGCGCCGGGGAACTAGCGGGTGTTCAACCCGCGCCCCCGTTGCCTCGGTAAGCGAAGCGTCCGAGGCAACTATTTATTCAAGCACATTTTACACAAATCAGTTCTAAATAGCAACATTAACAAACAAACTATTTGTGTGTTAATTATTAAAAATATGACAATTTGCCAAATAATTGAGTCTTTTTTGAAAAAATCTCTATTATTCTTAAATATTTAGAGTGTGTTAAATGTTCTCTGGCCAATTAACACACATATTTGTTTGTTAATTGGAAGAATTTAGCAATAACAGACATAATGTTGCTTAAGTGGAGGTGTGAAATGCAAGTGAAGAAAAAACTTTTGGATATTGTTCGAGATAAAATTCGTTTTAAACATTACAGCTATTCTACGGAGAGAACTTATGTGCATTGGATAAAGCACTATATTTTGTTTCATCACAAAAAACATCCTCTAGAGATGGGAAAAGATGAGATAGAAAGTTATCTTACCAAACTTGCTGTTAAAGACAGAGTTTCACCAACAACACAAAACCAAGCTTTTAGTGCTTTACTCTTTTTGTATAAAGAGGTTTTAGGTATAGATATGTCAGAGTGGAACATTCAGGCTCTTCGTGCCCAAGAGAGAAAACATATACCTGTAGTATTATCAAAAGAAGAGGTACAAAAAGTTTTGAGAAATGTTCCGGCTGAATACACTTTGATAGTTCATTTGATGTATGGTTGTGGACTTAGAATGAATGAGGCACTCAATCTTCGCATTAAAGACATTGATTTTGGATTTGACAAAATATATATTTGGGATTCCAAATCTTTAAAAGACAGAACCATTCCACTGCCGCAAAAGCTGAAGTCTCAACTTCTTGAGCAGGTTGAAAAAGTTCAAGAAATACATCGAGCAGACTTGGAGAATGGTTTTGGGAGTGTTTATATACCCTATGCGCTTGCTAAAAAGTATCCAAATGCAAAATATGAAACAAAGTGGCAGTTTCTTTTTCCTATGAAAAATATTGCAACAGATCCGCGAACCAAAGAGAAAAGACGACATCATCTCCATCCGCAAACACTTGGCAGAAATATAAAAGTTGCTGCTCAAAAAGCAAATTTGAACAAGAGAGTAACTTCACATATATTTAGACACTCTTACGCAACGCATCTTCTTCAAGCCGGCATAGATTTAAGAAGTATTCAAGAGCTTTTAGGGCATAAATCTGTTGAAACAACTATGATTTATACGCATGTGGTAAGTGAAATGAACAAAGCAAAACTCATAAGTCCATTAGACTTTTAAAAGGCAAAAAATGATAGAGAGATTTTACTTAAAAGATTACCTTAGTTTTAAAGAGAGTGCGCTTGATCTGCAGAGTGGGCTTGTTGTATTTACGGGACCTAGTGGGAGTGGGAAGTCTATACTTATGGAGTCCATTCTTGCTTCTGTCGGTGGGACTAGCTGTGATGCTGCTGTGTGTGAGTCGAGTGTTACTTGGGAGATAGATGAGGACTCTTGCGGCATTGAAAATGATGACATCAATGTCTTTAAGCACATAAAAAAAGAGAAATCACGCTACTTTATTAACAATCAATCCCTCTCACGCAAGTCCATCTCGGCTGTGGCTGCAAAGTATCTGCGTCATTTGAGTCTCAAAGATTTCAGCGACTTTGAAAATGAGAACTTGCTTGACATTTTAGATGCGCGCATCGAGGCGAAGTCTCAAAACATCATGGAGTTAAAAACAAAGTACAGGGAGACTTTTACAGAGTACAACTGGACAAAACATGAGTTGCAGGTCATCGAAGATGAAGAGAAAAAGATAGTAGAGCTCAAAGAGTTTGCAGCATTTGAGATAAAAAAGATCGAAGATGTAAATCCTGTAGCAGGGGAAGACGAAGAGCTTTTAGAGATAAAAAAAGAGCTCTCACGCAAGGAAAAAGTACTGGAGAGTATTGGTACGGCTACGGAGATATTCAACTATGAGCATTTGGTAGCTTCTGCTTTGGAGAGCTTGGATGTTGAGAGCAGCTTCTTTGATGATGCTATGAATGAGTTGCGTGGGATGTTTGAGAGTGCCGAGGAGCGTTTTAATGCTTTAGAAGATGTGGATGTTGAGGAGGTGCTTAACCGCATAGAGGAGCTGAGCGGTCTCAAGCGCAGATATGGAAGCATCGAAGAGGCGCTGGAGTATAAAGAGCAGAAAAGAAAAGAGCTTGCGAAGTATGAGAACATTGAGATTGAGAAGCATGATTTAGCGCAGAAGTATGAGAGACTTACCGAGGAAGTTACATCTTTGGCAGATGCACTCAGTGACTTGCGTGAGGTAGAACTGACATCGTTTGAAGCAGATCTTAATGTTTATCTGAAAAATCTCTACCTGCGTGAGGCAAAAGTATCGATGCAAAGAGTAGAGTACGTCAAAGCAGGGCAGGACAGAGTGAGCATCGAGCTTAGCGGTACGAAGTTAGATAAGATCTCTACAGGAGAGTTCAATCGTCTGCGTTTGGCAGTACTGGCCTTAAAGTCTGAGTTTATGAGTAAAAATGGCGGTGTTTTGATGCTCGATGAGATAGATGCCAACCTGAGTGGAGAAGAGTCCATGAGCGTGGCAAAAGTGCTCAAACAACTCTCAAAACATTTCCAGATTTTTGTCATTTCGCATCAACCGCAGCTCACTTCTATGGGAGATCAGCACTTTTTAGTTTATAAAGATGGTAATATTTCAAAAACAAAAGAGCTTGACTTTGAGGAGCGTGTTGATGAGATCGCGAGAATCATCAGCGGCGAGAACATCTCAAAGGAGGCCAAAAAGTTTGCAAAAGAGTTACTGGAGGCAAATAGATGATAATAGATACACATATACATTTAGATGATGCACGTTATGACGAGGATTTAGATGCTGTGTTAGAGCGTGCGCGTGAGGGTGGAGTAGAATGCTTCATTATTCCCGGTGCCCAGCCGAGTACACTCCAAAAGGCTGTAGGCATTGCTGAAAAATATGATGATGTCTATTTTGCCATTGGTGTGCACCCGTACGATAAAGATGCCTATGATGAGAGCTATTTTACAAAGTATGTAGGGCATGAGAAGTGTGTTGCCATTGGAGAGTGCGGGCTTGATTACTTTCGACTTGAGGGGAGTGATGAGGAGAAAGAGCACGAGAAAGAGGAGCAAAAGAAGGTCTTTGTCGCACAGATAGAGCTTGCAAAGAAGTATAAAAAGCCTTTAATTGTGCACATTCGCAATGCTTCTCATGACTCTAAAATACTACTGCTTGAGCATGATGCCAAAGAGGTAGGCGGTGTGCTACACTGTTTTAATGCCGATGATGAGCTGCTGAGTCTGGCAAATGAGAATTTTTACTTTGGCATAGGCGGCGTGCTTACTTTTAAAAATGCGAAAAAATTGGTAAATATTCTGCCTTGCATTCCAAAAGAGAAGCTCATCATTGAAACTGACGGGCCGTATCTCACGCCGACACCGCATCGAGGAGAGCGAAATGAGCCTTTTTATACTACATTTGTAGCGCAAAAAATGGCAGAACTTTTAGAAATCCCGCGTGAGGAAATTGAAAATTTAACAACGAAAAATGCCCTAAAACTCTTTCATATTTCTTAATATTAAATAGCTTACAACTTTTTTTAATGAATTTTTGGATAAAATCTACAAAATTTAATTAAAAAGTTGCACATGATAATAAAATATTTAATCACTCTGTTGTTCCCTTTAGTCCTTTTTGCAAATTTAACCTATGATGTCAATACCGACAAAGAATTAGAACTTTTAAACTCTTTTGATATCGAGCCATCTTTTTTGTATGACCCTGTGATGAACAGCATGAAAAGAAAAACGCTTTCAAAAGACAAACACTTCTTTCGAGCGATGAAAGATGCTTACCTCTTTATTCCTGCCATCAAAAATACACTTTCAAACTATGATGTACCACAAGAGTTTCTCTATCTTGCTATGGCTGAGTCAAATTTTCACACAAAAGCGTACTCAAAAAAGCGTGCTGCGGGACTGTGGCAGTTTATGCCGCGTACAGCGAAACATTACAACTTAAAAATTGACGAATACGTTGATGAGAGACGTGATCTTATCAAGTCAACAGAGGCGGCTGCGAAGTATCTTTCAGCACTGCACAAACGTTTTGGAAAGTGGTATTTGGCTGCTATTGCTTACAACTGTGGCGGAGGAAGACTGAATAAAGCGATACGAAAAGCCGGAACAGATGAGCTCTCTGTCTTGCTTGATCCTAAGAAAAAGTACATTCCGCGTGAAAGCCGCAACTACATCAGAAAAATTGTAGCACTTGCACTCATTGGAAGTGACGAGCAGTACTTACTGCACAGTGAGTATGAGTATCTTTTAAATCGTGCAAATGCGTACTCCATCTCAACTGTGAAGCTTTCAAGTGGAGAGTCACTTGCGAGAATTTCTAAGCTCATTCACATTCCTCTTAAAGATTTAAAAAAGTTAAACAGACAACTGAAGTATGACTTTGTACCACCGTATGCTAAAAGTTATAATGTCTATATTCCTTATATTAAATTAGCAGAGTTTAAGCAGAAGTATACACGTGAGTCAATTAAAAATATTTACAGAGTGCATGTGGTGACACATGGGGACAATCTCTCTTACATTGGGAAAAAATATGGTGTCTCTTACAGAGTCATCAAAGATTTTAATCATTTAAGAAGTAACAGATTGCATTTGAAGCAAAAGCTCATAATTCCTATTCCAAAAAGAAGTGCGCTGCGAAAGATTTCTTCAAAGCATTATTATATGGTGAGAAGGGGTGACTCTTTGGAGTCTATTGCCAAGGCACATAAAATCAGTGTGCAAAATATACGTCTGCAAAACCATATTCGTGGTTCTTTAATTAGAGTTGGGGATAGGTTGAAACTGTATGAATAAGAGTGTTTATCTATCTTTAGTTTTTATACTCTCCTTTACTGCCTGTAGTACGAGAGGCCCTGGAGCGTACAGAAGTTACAACTATGCTCCCTCTTCAACAGCTAAGACATATAGTGGTGACAGCAGTGCATACCGTACAACACCGCCTAAAAAGAAGTATTCCAAGGCAACGATGCGCCCCTATGTTGTGCATGGCAGAAAATACTATCCGCGAGTAGTGAGTGTAGGTGACACTTTTAAAGGTGTATCAAGTTGGTATGGTCCTAATTTTCATGGAAAATTCACTTCAAATGGTGAGCGCTACAACATGTGGGCTATGACTGCAGCACATAAAACACTGCCGATGAATACGATTGTAAGAGTGACCAACAGAAGAAACGGTAAGAGCACAGTTGTAAGAATCAATGACAGAGGACCTTTTGTCTCTACGAGAATCATAGACCTCTCAAAAGCAGCTGCTTCAAAGATAAATATGATTGGAACGGGGACTGCTCCTGTTACTTTAGAAGTTCTTGGGTTTGAGGGGAAAGGCAAAAGAAGCATTCCAACGAAAAAAGAGTTGAAAAAACTTCCTCAGAAGATGTCTTTAGCTGGAAAATATGCGATTCAGATTGGTTCGTTCTCTAAAATTCAGGGAGCACTCTCTACACAAGAGAAGTATGACAATACAGACGGTTACAAAACAATTATTCAAGATGTAGATGGTGATGGCGGACGTATGTTTAAAGTCTGGTTAACAGGATTTAAGAGCGAGCAGGAAGCCAGAGACTACAAAGCGCACGGAAAATTTAAAAATGCATTTATTGTACGAGAGGATTAAAAGATGATAACAAAAACAAGGACAACAAAAGAGACAGATATAACTGTATCTTTAGATATCAATGGAACAGGTAAAAGTACTATAAGTACGGGTGTTGGCTTTTTAGACCATATGCTTGAGAGCTTTTCCAAGCACTCTTTGATTGACTTAGAGATTAGCTGTAAAGGTGACACGCACATAGATGACCACCACAGTGTTGAAGATGTTGGAATTGTTCTTGGTTCTCTACTTGCTGAGGCAATCTACCCTGTGAAAAATATGGAACGTTTTGGATCTGCGAACATTGTTATGGATGAGGCTTGCGTGAGCTGTGATTTAGATTTGAGCAACCGTCCGTTTTTAGTGTATGAACTTGA
>JALVXQ010000224.1 GCA_027038255.1 Sulfurimonas sp.
CGTCCACACTCTGTTCTTCGTGACTTCGGAATTTGTCGTATCTGTTTCAGAAAAATGGCAAATGAAGGTCTCATCCCAGGTGTTAGAAAGTCGAGCTGGTAATCAACGGAGGATGAGCAAAAGCCCATCCACCTACGTTAACACTGGGTTTGACTAAGCGTCAGGCTCGGAGTTGACACTCCAGAACGAAACTCCTAACAAAAGCAAGTGTTTACACTTAGCAATAAAAAGGAAATATAATGGTAAATGATTTAATTTCAGACTCATTAACTCGTATCCGTAATGCTGCAATGCGTCGTCTTGACGTAGCAACACTTCTTCACTCTAAGAGTGTTGAAGCTATGGTAGGAATTTTAGCTGACAAAGGTTACGTTGAGTCTTTCAATGTAGTCGAAAATGGTACTAAAAAAAGCATCAACGTAGTGTTGAAGTATGATGAAAACGGTAAAACTGTTATCAATGAGATGAAACGTGTTTCTAAGCCAGGTCGTCGTGTTTACAAGCCGGCAGCTGACATCAAGCGTTTCAAAAATGGTTACGGAACTATTATTGTTTCAACATCTAAAGGCGTTCTTCCTAACGATAAAGCTTTCGAGCTTGGTATCGGTGGCGAAGTAATGGCTACGATCTGGTAAGGGGATAATATGTCACGTATTGGAAAAAATCCTGTTGTAGTACCAGCTGAGATCAAAGTAAGTGTTGATGGCGCTATCGTTACTTTTGTAAAAGGTAAAGATACACGTACACTAGACACTATGGGAAATGTTGTTGTTGAGCTTGACGGTCAGACACTAACATTCAAAAACAAGTCAGATTCACGTGAAGACCGTGCATTCTGGGGAACATACCGCGCACTTTCTGCGAACATCGTTAAAGGTCTTACAGTTGGTTTTTCTAAGCAACTAGAGATCAACGGTGTTGGTTACCGTGCTGCTGTTAAAGGAAAGGTTCTTAACCTTCAACTTGGACACTCTCACGATATCAACTACGATATCAAAGAGGGTCTTGAGATGAGCGTAGAGAAAAACGTGATCACTATCAAAGGTAACGACAACCAAATGGTTGGACAAGCTGCTGCTGAGATCCGTTCTTTCCGTCCACCAGAGCCTTACAAAGGTAAAGGTGTGAAGTACATGGATGAGCATATCGTGCGTAAAGCCGGTAAAACTGCTAAGAAATAAGGGGCGTTGAGATGACTGCAAAAACTTTAAAAACAAAAGCTAACAAGCGTGTCCAACGTAAACGTCGTATTCGTGCGAAGATCTCTGGTTCAGAGACACTTCCACGTGTATCGGTGTTCCGTTCAAACCGTTATTTTTCTGCGCAAGCGATCAATGACGAAACTGCTACAACATTGGCATCTATTCACTCTAAGGCTTCTGGTCTTAAGGCGAACAAAGTAGACGCTGCTAAGTTGGCAGAGCAATTTGCTGCAAATCTTAAAGCTGCGAACATCACTGAAGTTGTATTTGACCGTAACGGTTACCAGTACCACGGTGTTGTAGCTGCTTTCGGTGATGCACTTCGTGCTAACGAAATTAAGTTCTAGGGGCTGATGATGAGTACTATCAATAGAGAAGACTTCGAAGAGTCGATCGTAAACATCGGTCGTGTTACTAAAGTTGTAAAAGGTGGACGTCGTTTCCGTTTTACTGCACTTGTTGTTGTCGGTGACAAAAACGGTACTGTAGGGTACGGTGTAGGTAAAGCGAAAGAGGTTCCAGACGCTATTCGTAAAGCAGTAGATGAAGCATTCAAGAACTTAACAACTGTTAAGATCAAGGGTACGACTATTGCACACGATATTGAGCACAAATTTAACGCTAGTCACGTATGGATGGCTCCAGCATCAGAAGGTACAGGTGTTATCGCCGGTGGCGCATTGCGTCCAGTACTTGAACTTGCTGGTAT
>JALVXQ010000225.1 GCA_027038255.1 Sulfurimonas sp.
TGGCACTCGGGTTTGTAGCTCTCAAGAAGGGAGAGATAGTATCTGATCCGCTTTATTTTTGCCTCTATCTTATGCTGCATCGATGATCTTCCTGAAGACCTTGAAGTCTATGATCTCGTGCTGTTTGCGTACTTCATATTCGGGGCGCATCTCATGGTCTTTTAGCAGGATGCCGTGATAGATGATCGATTCAAGCAGATAGATGTTGTGTGTGGTGTTGAGGATGATGAGGTCAACTTCTTTTTGTAGTGCCTTTTGCAGTGCATGGTGCAAAGAGAGTCTGGCATCGAGCGAAGTATCCTTCAGATAGACAGCGATATCCACATCGCTTTTGGGTGTCGCCTCATTTGTGGCATAGCTGCCAAAGAGGTAGCCAAAACGAACATTACTATTGGCATTGAGGATATCTTGGATGGTTGCTTTCATGGGATGATTATAGCATAAGGGCACTTCTAATAACCCCAGATGCTCATAACATTACCAGCTTTGTTCTAGGCAAGGCACACTTTACAGACCTAGCCGTAGCTAAGTCGAAAAATGCCCATAAATCTATTTTGATGGAAAAATGACAATTTGTCATGTTTTTTCTCTGGCTTTATAAGAGCTGGTAGAATGTGTCAACATATAAATAAGGTACTGCCATTTTTGCAAGGAGTATATATGGATCTTAATGAGAGCGTGGTTTATAACAATGGAGAGATAGAGTTAAAAGTTTCTATTGAAAATGAAACGATTTGGGCGAGTATTCAAGATATCGCAAGCATATTCGATATAGATAGAAGTGTTATTTCACGACATATAAAAAATATATTTAAAGACAGAGAATTGGATGAAAAAGTGGTGTGTGCAAATTTTGCACATACCACAAAGCATGGTGCACTATCGAATAAAACGCAAACAAGAGAAGTAAAATATTACAATTTAGATATTATATTGGCTGTAGGCTATAGAACAAACTCAGCAAAAGCGATAAAGTTCCGTCAATGGGCGAGCAAAGTTTTAAAAGAGTATATCTACAACGGTTTTGCGATCAACAGAGAGAAGATCACGCAGCAAAGACTGTTAAATCTGGAAAAAGATGTAGCCTTCATCAAGTCACGCATCAAAGACAATACTTTGGAGTACAGACAGGGCATCTTCTTCGACGGACAGATTTTTGATGCATATGTGTTTGTCAACGATCTGATCAAAAGTGCAAAAAAGTCGATAGTCCTGATAGACAACTACATCGATGAGACGACGCTGATACTCTTTGCCAAAGTCCCTGAGATAGAAGTGACCATCTATACCCACACCATTACCAAACAGCTCAAACTCGACTACCAGAAATACAATGCACAATACAACAACATCACGCTGCAAACATTCAAAAAGTCCCATGACAGGTTTCTCATCATCGACGGTACGGAGGTGTATCATATCGGCGCGAGTCTGAAGGACTTGGGTAGAAAGTGGTTTGCCTTTTCGAAGATGGATAGGGAGAGTGTGCGGGTTTTGGCAAAAATATAACTTCTATGAGATATTTCACAATCTTACATATTTATTTTAATATGTAGTTGTCTAGACAATATATGTTAATTATACTAAATATTAAAAAAATATATAATATGTATTAAATATATACTAAATTTAAGAAAATATTTATATTATTTTTGAAATAATAAATCCTAATTTTAATATAGGATTTATATATGGATAAAAGGTCTAAATTTAAAAGTCTAGCAGAAAAAAGGACACAAAAAGCATTACATGCCATCTATTTAATAGGCAACTTGAGCAATACAAATAATTGAACTCTCTGAATAACCCCACTTCTCCAAAGGAGTGGATCGATTTGCGCACTTCATAGGGTTACCCATAAGTTTTTATTATCATTTTCTTCATGTTCTGAAAGAAACTCGCTCATATTC
>JALVXQ010000226.1 GCA_027038255.1 Sulfurimonas sp.
CCGCTGCAAAAAAACAAGGCATAGCACCCAAAGCCGGAACGGTACCCAAAGAGCCGATACAAGAGATCAGCCATGTTGTCCGCAAAGGAGAAACACTCTCGTCTATCGCAGGCAAATACAAAGATGTTACCTACCAAGAGATAGCCCAAGCCAACAACATAGCCGACCCAAACAGCATCTATATAGGACAACGCCTCAAAATCCCCAATCAAACACCAGTACCCAAAACACCCAAGCCAACCCCACAGATCAAACAACCGTCTGATGAGACGAGTACGTGCAGACCGGATCGGACGGGGTGTGGGGAGTGTTTTTGTCATAGAGATTTTACTGTGGAGGAAATAAAGAAAATAATTGGGGTATCTCATTTGTTTTCATGGAAAAATTGTCCATTACCCAAAAATGAAAAAACTTATGAACGTTTAACGGAAGAACTTAATAAAACAATGAAACAATACAAAATAGCATCATGTTTACAAAAGGCTCATTTTTTATCTCAATGCGCACATGAAAGTGCAAATTTTCAAACTACAGTAGAAGGTTATGGATATAAGGCATCATATGCTCCATATTATGGGAGAGGTCTTATCCAATTAACTCATGGACTTAGTAATTACAAAAAATATAGTAAGTTTAAAGGTATAGATTTTGTAAAGAACCCAAGTTTAATAGCTAATAAACTTAGTTTAGCCTGTGACGTATCTGGATGGTATTGGCGATTCGGTTCTGTTTGGGGTGATTTAAATATTTATGCTGATAAAGATGATTGTCTAAGAATTTCATTAGGTGTAAATGGTGGGATGAATGGATATAACGATAGAAAAATGAAAGTAAAAAAATATATAAAAACGATGCAAATTCAAACAAAATGTAAAAACTTACATCTTGCGAAACCATTAGGTATTTACAAATATACTACAAGTGATGCCAAAAATAAATCATGGGCAAGAAAACATAGAAATATGCTAGAGAAGTATGATGATTAAATATCTAAATCTTATTTTAATTACAGTCTTTTTAAATGGAAACGATGGCTTATCTCAAGGAAAATACATCACAGATAAATGCAATGTTGTTTTTAATATACACAAAAATGGGAATAAACTAATATATTCATTAATGGGTTATAAAAAAACAATTACGGGTGAAGTATTTCTCTCAAATGATAGTAGCCTCAGATTTGAAAACCTATATAGCCATTTTTATGACACCATAGAAGATAAAAAGTTCCCACCTATGAAAAAAGCTTATATTGTAGGTGGAGAAATAGAGAATAGTGATACTTTTTTAATACAAAACTACGGCAATGCAATGAATCCATATATAATTTTTGATGGCTGTGGAAAATATTTAAAATATCAACTAAACAATCTGCATAATATAATAGAAAAAATTAAAAATAATAATCTTGACATATTTACAATAGATTTTTTTAAAATTCTTTTGCAAACAAATCCAATTACCCCCAAAATCCTCACCACCTACAACAACATCGCCTACTACCTCCAAAAAGCAGGAGCCAACGAAGAAGCGGCTTATTTGCTTGAAAAAATCATCGAAAAGTTTCCAAATAGAACGGTAGCCTACTACAACCTAGGTGATGCCTACTGGGCATTGGGTGAAAAGCAAAAAGCCATCAAAGCCTACACTACTTACATAGAGCAGATGTGTCAAAAAGGTTTACAAAAGAAGATACCTAAGGTGGTGGTGGAGAGAGTCTCTAAGAAAAAATGATACTTCTCTCTTCTCTTCGCTAAAGGCAAAGCAGGTACCATCGTTATAGATGGCGGCATTACACTTAAGGGCAATGTCACCATCAAAGGGAATGTATCTATCTCTGCGGGGAGTGCTGAGGGGGTTGCTAGTTTTAAGGCACGGGCAAACTCAGCAGATGATATCTGCTGG
>JALVXQ010000227.1 GCA_027038255.1 Sulfurimonas sp.
AAATTGCAAGAGTATGCTGTGCTATACTGATGATGAAATTTGTAAAACGATAAGGAGAATATATGAAATTTACAAAAATGAGTTTAGTGGCAGCACTATTAATAGGTTCAAGTGCATTTGCTCTTGATAATACAAAAGTTAGTGGTGATGCGAATGTTTATTATAATACATCAGATGCAAGTAATGGTACTTTATTTGATAAAGATGCTAGTGCAGCAGATGTAGCTGTAAATTTAAATCTTACTACTGATTTATTGTCAAATGATTTAGTATCTATTAGTGCTGGTGCTGGTTATACTGTTCTTACTACTTTAGGGTTGGAACAAAACTTAGTAAGTAGTGTTTGGGGCGGAGCGCATAGTATTACGGGTAATACTTCAAGTCGTGGTGCTCATGTTAATAATGCATCATGGTTTAATGAAGCGTGGGTAGCTGCAACAAGTGGTAAAACGACTGCTAAACTTGGTCGTATGGCTTTAGATACTCCACTTGCGTTTACTGAAACATGGACTGCTGAGGAAAATACTTTTGAGGGTGCAGTGGTTATTAATCAAGATATCCCTGATACTACTTTAGTAGGTGGATACATTGGTAATGGAAATGGTACTGAAAACTTAGCAGGAAGACCTGCCCAAGGTCCAGTGGCTATAGCTGCAGTCGTAAATCAAGATGGTAAGTTTGACACATACGGTAAATCTGGTGCATATGCAGCAGGTGTTATCAATAACTCTTATGCTCCATTAACTGCACAAGCATGGTACTATGATGTTGTTCAAGTTGCAACTGCATACTGGTTACAAGCTGACTTAGATGCATCTTCTTTAGGTGTTAAAGGTCTTACTTTTGGTGCACAATACTCTGGTGTAACTGCTGCTCCTAGTGGAAGTAAAGAAGATAATGTTTATGCTGTAAAACTTGGTTATGGTATGAAAGATATGTTCGCTGCAAGCGTTGCATACTCTCAAACTAATGACAATGGTTCAATCGGATATGCTGGTTTCAATACAGCAACTGCTGCTGGAACTGCACAGTCTAAACTTTATACTGAAGCATGGTGGAACTATGGTTATGTAACAAGAACTGATACTACAGCTTATAATGTAACTGTAACTTCTCCAGTAAACGGTATGTTTGATTTAGGTCTTTACTACACTTATGCTGATCAAGCTAAAGCAAAAGGTCCTAATGATTTAAAAGAGTTTACACTAACTGCTGGTAAATCTTTTGGTCCACTTGACTTAACTGCTGCATATATCAATGCTGATTATGGTAAAGTTAAAGACTCTTCTAATACTGTTCAAGTATATGCTACACTAAACTTCTAGTCACTGATTAAGTTCAAACTAAACTCTTATCTCCCTTTATGGGAGATAAACTTTCTCATCTCTTCTTTTATGCTATAATTTTTTTATGATAATATTTTTGAAAAAACTCTCTTACATATTTTTTATGCTTTTACTCATTTCTATTGTCTCATTTTTGGCAATTCATGCAGCACCCAACAGCTTTTTTGGAGCAGGCCAACTTAATCCAAATATGACACCCCAAGCAATAGAAAAACTTAAAGCTGTCTATGGCTTAGATAAATCACTTTTTATACAGTATATTGAGTGGGTAAAAAATATTGTAACACTTAATTTTGGTATCTCCTTTGTATCTGGGCAGGATGTTAGTGCTGAAATACTTAAACGGCTACCTATTACACTCTCTATGAATCTTATTGCTTTGATTGTGGTATTTGTTCTCTCTTTGTATTTAGGTATTAAAGCAGCAGTGAGTTATGAAAAGAAGAGTGATTATATTATTCGCCAAATCTCTTTGGTCTCTTTTTCTATGCCCTCGTTTTATTTGGCACTTCTTTTTATCATACTTTTTTCCATTAAGCTCTCTTGGTTTCCTA
>JALVXQ010000228.1 GCA_027038255.1 Sulfurimonas sp.
GAGTGCATAACCTCTAAATTTAGGTTTGCTGAATGTTTTTGTCTTTATAACGCAACGAATTACTTTAAATGAGTCACATCTATGGTAAGCAGGATCGCAAATAGAGTTTTGCCCAATTGTCATCGTTTTTATTCCTGGATTGTTCCATTTTTTCCATGATTTTGCCTTTAAATGACCTTGACTTTTACAGAATGCATCTGCTGCAAGTTTCCCACAACCATGTTCAAATGTCTTGCACCAATCGAGTGCAAAGCCTTGATATTTTGGATGTGTATACCGTACACTATTTGCCGTTCCCATATGTTTCCCTGGGTTTAATCCAAATGGTGCCCCTGCCGTAAGAGTTATAGGCAGTATTGCTGCACTAAGCAGTGTGATTGTCAGTACTTTTAAATGGTTCATCATTGTATCCTCCGTTCTGGATAATAAAGAGTATCTCTTAAAGTCGAAATTTATATATAAAGTCATTTTATGAATATAAATAGCTTATATACTTGTAAATACTCTTCTGTTTTTACTTGCACAATTTAATAATATAACAAATGTATTGCAAAAAGTGACATAGTGATTTATAAGAACAATTTATGCAAAACATGAGATTGCACTAAGATATTACTAAAAGTGTAATACTTTTACAGTAGATTAGTAATATATCTTCAGAAGAGAAGGAGGATGAAAGATGAGAAAGTATACTTTTTTTCTCTCTGTTTTACTTTTAATGGGTTTAAATGGAGGTAATCCATGTCCACCGAATCTTAATTGTAATTTTTCACTTCCTAAACCAAAAGGGATGCAGATAAAAGAGATAGAGATACTCTCCCCAAAAGCAGATACTGATTGGAGAGATGAAGCGTATCATACAATCGTGTGGAAGTGGATACCCAAAGAGAAGACAAAAAAGCGTTTCTCAAAAGCAATATTTTATCTGCTTAGTCCCAATGGCACAAGAAAGAAAAAGCTCTTTTCAAAGCGGGCAATTATGGGATTTTATCCCAATAAACTCTATAAAACAGAGTGGTATATCGATAAAAACATCTATTCGTTTCCGGGATTTTACAAACTTAGAATAGAGACGGATAATAGTGTATATGGTGAAAGTATGAAGTTTCATATATCCAAAGAGATGCACACAATAACCTTAAATCTTGAACCAAAAATTTACAATAGATACTTTTGCAAAAGCAAAAAAACTCAAAACCCTATAACGGTAGATGAATCCGGTACTTGCTATCCAAGTCCGTTGCAGAGTAAATATATGCTCCGTGTCGGTTTTGAAAATAGCTTTAGAAAATATGGACCGTTTAATGAAAACAGCTATCAGTGCAACTGTGTCTATAGGGGTTATTTGGTCTTTGATTTAAGCAGCATCAATTCAAAAGAGAGCAAAGTGCTCAGTGCAAAATTGGTCTCTAAAAAGATTGCTCCACAAAGTTGCACCTTTGGAGAAACAGCTACAAACAATTGCAACTGTATTGGAGAGATAGACTACTTTGGAGGGAACGGTCATATTAAGTTTAATACTCCAGCAAACTTTTATGCAAATGTTGGCAGCAAACAGACAAATATTGATGTAAGTGGTATAGTGAGAAAAAAGATTGCCTATGGTGCCAAAAGAGTAGGTTTTAAACTCATTGGAAGAGATGAGAGTTATGCAAGAGATAACTCCAAATGTGTGGGTTTGTACTCCAATGTTCATTTAAAGATAAAACTTCTGCAAAAAGGACCGCGGGTGCATCAGTTTCCAAAACCTCATTAAGGCAAGAGAAAAGGTAGGTAATCGAGTGGTGGTATTGTGCTTCCTTTTTTTGAGACATTGTTATAAAATCATATCATAAGCGGGGTTTAAAAGTATGCTAGTGTGATTATGTTTTATGATACAATTCTAATATGAAAAAACTAC
>JALVXQ010000229.1 GCA_027038255.1 Sulfurimonas sp.
AGTTTATGAGTATTTATGAACTTTTGGCACAAAATTTTCCAGAGCTAAAAATAGTGATGGAACACATTACGACAAAAGCTGCTGTAGACATGCTCGACAAATATTCAAACCTTTATGCGACGATTACCGTACACCATCTACTTCTCACACTTGATGATGTTATAGGTGGAATGATGATGCCTCACCACTTTTGCAAGCCTATTGCAAAGCGTCCTGAAGATTTAGATGCACTCTTAAGTATTGCCCTTGAAGCGCATCCAAAAGTGATGTTCGGTTCAGACTCTGCGCCACATCCACAGCATAAAAAAGAGTCTTGTGGTTGTGCCGCAGGTGTCTTTACTGCACCTATATCATTACAACTTTTAACAGAAATATTTGAACAATTCGACAAGCTTGATAATCTGCAGGCATTTGTAAGTGATAATGCACAAAATATTTATGGAATTTGCCCTGAGTTCAAAGAGGTGATTTTAGAAAAACGACCTTTTGTAGTACCTGAAAACTATTCGGGTGTTGTCCCAATGTATGCAGGAGAAACGATTAACTGGGCTATTGAGAGTGTCGATTAAAATTTTGCTCTTAGAAGATGATCTTCTCTTTTGCGAGACGATTGTCGATCTGCTTGAAGATGAGGATTACAAAGTGAGATATTTTGCCAATGGGCAAGATGCACTCGATGCCACTTTTGATGATAAGTTTGATCTCTACCTTTTAGACATTAATGTCCCTCTGATAAATGGGCTTTCTCTGTTAAAAGAGTTGCGTGAGGCCCAGGACATGACTCCCACAATCTTTTTAACCTCACGCAAGGATAAAGAGAGCCTCGAAGAGGGATTTTTAAACGGTGGAGATGATTACATCACTAAGCCTTTTGATATGGATGAGATGCTTTTGCGTGTGAAAGCCGTTCTGCGACGAAGCAAAAAAGAGGAATCTAAATGTATTGGTGACTTTTGTTACGATGAGGTACATAAGACCATACGCTATAAAAAAGAGACACTTCTTCTTTCTCAAAAAGAGTATGGACTTTTACTGCTGTTTTTGAAACATTACAATGAAACATTGCCAAAAGAGCTTATAATTGACGAGTTATGGAGCTCTGCAGAGGGCGGCAGTGACGGTGCACTTCGAGTCTACATTAACCGTCTCAAACAGCTTCTTCCGGAGCTTAGTATAGAAAATGTTCGGGGCATAGGGTATAAACTTGTTTCGTAATCTGCGTATCAATATTTTCATTTTTTATTTTTTAACCGTTGTGGTATTTTTGCTGCTTTTTTATTATGCCCTTGAGATTTTAGTTATTAGTAATCTTTTTCTTTTAGGTATTGTCCTTCTCTCTTTGGTTGTTCTCTCGGCTGTTTTTATCTCAAAACTTGCGGTTGATCCGCTTCAAGAGTATGTGAAAAACTTGCAAACCCTCTCTAAAGAGACGCTGCATGAACTAAATCTTCCCATCAGTACCATTATGACAAATACACAGATGCTGCAAAAAAATCTCCAAGATGAAAAGAATAGCAAACGAGCAGTACGTATTGAGAGTGCTTGTGAGATGCTGCAACAGCGTTACAATGAGCTTGACTATCTCATTAGGATGCAGACAAAGCAGGAGATAAAAGAGCAGTTCTTTTTAGATGAATTGGTACAAAATAGAGTGCAGTTTATGCAAAAGATATACCCACATATAGATTTTAATCTGACATTATCCAAATGTGAACTCTTTATAGATAAAATAGGACTCTCTAAAGTGGTTGACAACCTCATTGATAATGGGGTAAAATACTCTCGAGATTCAAAAAACATAGATATTACAATAAAAAACAACATGATGTTGATTCAAGATTACGGCATTGGTATGGATGAAGTCCAACTTTTAGCAATATTTGA
>JALVXQ010000230.1 GCA_027038255.1 Sulfurimonas sp.
ATCTCTGTTGCAAGTGAAACTGTCGATGAAAAAAGAGTATGGCAAAAAATTGGGAAGATTATTTTAGATACCTCAGTGATTTCTGAGTCTTGTGACAAGCGTTTACATTTTCATCATCCGAAGTTTAAGAATGAGTTAAAGTATTAGTTTTTATTTTTAATTCCATACATCATCATGACTCATCATCATTCCTCATATTCTAAAAGATATTTTAAATGCTTATAGTAAGGTGTAGATAAAAATTCTTTCAATAATTTTTGAGAAGGATTTATAACCTGTAGCATTGCAACAAGTGTAGATTTTAGTTTATATAAATCTTGATGAATCACTATCCATAAAATATCTCCATCTACACCTCTATAATCATGTGATATTTTATCCCTAAGACCTGCTATATCACTCCACGAAAGCTCACATTCTACTTTATCTTTTAGATTTTTATCTATCTTTTTTGATTCTTCACCAATAGCAATGAAAAGTGAAATAGTAGCATTGAGTTCTTTTTGTTCATTTGCCCATATAAAGTCCATCGGGTTTGTAAATTCTTTTGTGTACAGCCATGCTTTTTCACAACACTCAAGCATCGTCAATATATGAATTAAATTTTTTTCATCATACATAAATAAAATCTTTTTTTGCATAGTGCTTTATTATGGGATTCATGAAATCTAAAGAAACAAAATCCACCTTAGGTACATTAAGTTCAGCAGCAAGCATTTCATTAATTTTTAAAAATTCAAGACCACTTTTGAGTTCAACACTATTATCCCTCCTGTAAAATATATCTACATCACTTGATGATGTAGCTTCATCCCGTGCATAACTCCCATACAACCCCAACGTATCTATGCCATAGAGTTTATGGAGTTCATCTTTTTTATTTTTAAGATATTTAATTACAGTTGATCTGTTCATTAGTGACTCCGGAATTTACTATTAAATAATTATAGCATATAAGTCAGTAAACTTTTTTCTATGTTATATTTGTTCAATTTTTATAATTAGAGAGTGTAATAAAATATTTTGCCAATAACATAGAAAATATTCCTTAAAATCATCTCATATACTTCTGCAAAAACATATTTAACTGATTTGCGAAATGTTCTGCATCTTTTTGTCCAAATGGCTTTGGTCCTTTGGTGGTTTCTCCCATCTCTCGTATGCTCTCCATCAGGTTTCGCATCGCCAGATATTGTTTGATGTTGTCTTCACTGTAGAGCTCACCTCTGTGGTCTATGGCGTAAGCATTTTTGCTTATGATTCTGTCTGCTAGTGGGATGTCCGCGGTGATGACCAAATCGCCCTCTTCTGCCATTTCTACTATTTTGTGGTCGGCTTCATCCGCTCCGACTTCTACTATGATATAGTGAATATTTGGTGATTTACCTATGTTTATTTTTTTGTTAGCAACTGCGTAGGTCTCTATGGCGTATTTATCTATTTGACGCAAGACTATTGGCTTTAAAAGCTTGGGAAACGCATCTCCGTCTATGTATATTTTTAACATAAAATCTCTCTCATATCTTCCACTCCAAGGGCATAGGCTTTGTCTAAATCTCTAAAAGAGAAGATTTTAACATCATTTAGCTTTTCATTACTTAGATAGAGATAACACAGTTCACTTTTTTCATAATACTGACTCTGCCAAGCAGTATGTATGTTCTTTTTCAGCCATCCAAAAATACTTTTTGGTATATATCTCTGTTTGGGATGGAGGTTTATTCCTATGATTGGCATGTTATATTTTTGCAACTCTTCTACAGGAAAGTTATCTACCACGCCACCATCGACATATATCTTGCCATGCAAAACAACAGGCTGAAAAAGAGGAGCAATGGAGCACGATGCCAAAACAAGCTCTTTAAGATCCCCGCCACTGCTGC
>JALVXQ010000231.1 GCA_027038255.1 Sulfurimonas sp.
ATCCAAACATATTGAAGATATATACGGTGTAGAGTTCTCTAAAGCGGCTATAAGTGCCGTAACCGATAAAATCATACCAATGTTGCAAGAGTGGAAAACAAGACCATTAGAGACAGTGTATCCCTTTATATTTTTAGATGCTATTCACTACAAGGTCAAAGAAGATGGTCGTTATACCTCTAAAGCTTTTTATACTGTACTAGGTGTAAGAGTTGATGGTAAAAAAGAGGTGCTTGGACTTTACCTTGGTGAGAGTGAAGGTGCTAAGTTCTGGTTACAGGTGCTCACTGATCTACACAATAGAGGAGTGCAAGATATACTCATTGCTTCTGTTGATGGTCTCAAAGGCTTTCCTGAAGCTATAAACTCAGTATTCCCAGATACGGAAGTACAGCTTTGTATTGTCCATCAAATTAGAAACTCTCTGAGATATGTTGGCTCACAAAACCAAAAACAATTTGCTACTGAACTCAAGGCAGTCTATCAAGCTTTCACTAAAGATATAATACCCCAAGAATATCAAACAACTTTTTATAAAGTCTAATTCTCATAATCACCTGTTACCTTATGCTACTGTTTCGCTATTTTGAGTATAGCTATTATCATTAGTTTTCAAACTCTCATAATAGACTTGCATTGGTCTTTTGTATGCCAAAGTTTCATGAAATCGTTTATGATTATAAAACGCTATATAAGCTTTAACATCTTCTTTGAGGATTGATACTCTCTCATACTCATTAAGATATATTTTTTCAACCTTTGCACTTCGCCAGAATCGCTCTATACAGATATTATCAGTTGATCTACCTGCTCCATTCATGGAGATGGTAATGCCATGTTGCTTGAGTGTATCTGTATGGATATAGCTTGTGTATTGGCTACCTTGGTCGGTATTGAATATTTCAGGTTTGCCATAGAGTCGTAATGCTTCATTAAGTACACTCATGACTAAATCAGTATCCATAGTATTTGATATTTTCCAAGAGAGTACCGCTTTAGAGTACCAATCAATAACAGCAGCCATATAGACAAAGCCACCTTTTATTCTAATATAGGTTATATCGGTTGACCAGACTTGGTTTGCTCTTGTTATATCTACCCCTTTTAGTTTATAGGAGTAGATTGGATGTTGTTTATCTGCTTTGGTTGCATAAAGCGCTTTAACGGCAAGTACTGCCCTTAGTCCAAGCTCTTGACGATACTTATGTACGGTGTTAGGGCTCACGCTATACCCGTCTTCTAAGAGTTGTTGGTGTACTTTTAAATATCCATAACTTGGTACCTCTTCATAGATACTCTCTATCTGCTTTTTAATAGCAATTTTATTATGTTTAACAGTAGCTTGATAGTATAAATTGGATCGATTTAATCCTAATAATGCACATTGTCTTGTGATAGAAAGAGTTGCTTGCTTGGACTCCACAAGCGCTTTTTTATTCGATGAGTCCAAGCTTCTTAGCTTTCCCGTCAGCCACTCATTTTCAATTGTTACCTTTCCTAGCTTTTTAGCATATTCATCAAGTTGTTCTTGCAGTTTGATGTTCTCATCTTTGTACTCTTTAATAGCCTTAGATGGCTCCATAGCCATCACAGCATTTTCTAAAAATACTTTCTTCCAGTTCATAATGTTTTTGGGAATGATATTATACTCACTCGCTATCTCGTTGAGTGTCTTATCGCCTTGTAAGACTTCAAGCACAATTTTAGTCTTAAACTCTGCACTATACTTTTTCATTTTTCTACTCATCTTTTACCCTTATCTGAATTGTCTAATTTTACTCTTTTTTGGAATTAGACTTTATAAAAAGTTGTTTGATATTCTTGGGGTATTATAGAGCAATGCACGACTATAACTCTGCACCTCTTTGGTAGCATGAGT
>JALVXQ010000232.1:0-790 GCA_027038255.1 Sulfurimonas sp.
GTTGAAGTATGGGTCATAGCCTATAATTTTGTCAAAAAGGTATTTGGCGAACTTTTTATCTGTGGGGATATGTTGACCCTCGAATAGTTTTCTAAAAATAGGAGCTACTTGGACTACAGATTGATCGTTTATGATTCCCTCAATATCAAGTGTAAAGCAAGACCATGTTTTACCGGGATATGTGGCAAGGTATCGTGTTGCCATTTGTTCAAGTCCCTTAATAAGGTTATTTTCCTCTTCTGCTGTTTGAACAGGCTCTTTGAGCTTTGGCAGAGTTCTATATTCATGCTTGTACCCTTTACTTGAAGTAGCACTGCCTAGATAGTTCTTTTTTAAAAAGGCTATAGCTTCAGCTATATTAAGTTGTTTGACCTGTCTAGCGAAGTCAATAATATCACCACCTTCTCCAGTGCCTTGGTCATACCACTTTTGAGTGTCTTTGTAGACGTCAAAATCTCCACCATCACGAATGGGGTTAAGCATTGCTCTCAGTCTATTTCCTGTACCTTTTAGATCTGTGTAGTCAGATATAACATCTACAATGTCTATATGTTGTTTTAGTTCTTCTATAGTCATGATACAATATCTACCTCATGGTTTTTTATCCATGCATCTATTTTGTTCCTATCATAGAGTACGTATCCGCCCACCTTACAATAAGGAATACGTTTTTTCATTCTCATCTGTGCCTGGTTAGCTTCAGTAAACCCTAGCTCTTGCTCAATATCAAATGGTTTCATCCATCTGAAGAGCACACCTTGTGTTTCTCTATCTGTATTACTTTTAGAAG
>JALVXQ010000232.1:800-1877 GCA_027038255.1 Sulfurimonas sp.
AATTATGACTAGTATGATTTTATGTAAAAACAGGGAAGCGTAAAAAAAAACAAACAACTTCCCTGATGTTATAATCTAATGAGAAAATTGCTTCACCACCTTCCCGCTCTCATATACTCCATTTCTTTCGGTTTGTTTCATTAGCTAATATTCGAAGTATTCCTAAATTAGTTCTCCTTGCCTAGTACTTTTTGGATGGATTTTTACATTTTTGTATATAGACAAAAATATACAGTTATACAAATACTGAGGGTCATAATTCTATACATAAGTTCTTGGTAAAAGAAGATTATGAAAATAGTAAATCTAAAATATTTACATATTCATCCAAAGATTGTTTAGACATAGATATGCACCATGGGTTTGGATATTGTGGTGGAGAAACTGCTTCATAAGATGATGCTCTATACCTTGCAGAGCTATTATATGGTAGATGTAGGTGTTACGATAGGTATATACGAAAAACCTTTAGTGGTTGGAGGACAGATACGTGATAAACGATGAGATTATAGAGAAAAGAGAAAGAGCTCTTCGTGACTACAAGGATGTCTCGAAAATAGATATGAACTCTTACGCTGCAGGGTATGAGCTTGGCTACTCTATGTACTAGGAGAGTTGTTAGAGTTTATTCACGAGCATAGAGAAGATAAGAGAAAGAAAAATACTCTCGGCAATGCGTTTATCTTTATGACTAGGTACGCACTCCCAAGAAAGACCAGTGCAGATATGTCTACAACTACTGCATTAAAACTTTGGTGGGAGGATATTCTATCGACACACAAAAAGATCATACAGGGTGAGATCGAGAGTGAAAAAGGTTTAGGGGATCATGACCCATAGTTGTGGAATAAATTTACATAATGGGCAAAAAGATGAGTATAATAGATTCATTTGGTATACACGCGGTGTCTATTCAATTTATCGCTACAGCATATAAACTGTTGTGTGATATATTAATAAATACGCATAGGAGATTAACTACATGAGCAACGATGATAATATTGTAGATTTTGAACGCAATAATGTTATTTCTCCCTATAAAGAAATGATAGCCTATGATACCCTATGGATGAGAGA
>JALVXQ010000233.1 GCA_027038255.1 Sulfurimonas sp.
CTTTACCACCATATATACCGTTACAAGCAGCAGTAAAAGTGCCAAAATATTACGGATTGCTATGGTATGCGGTATCGGTAATATAAACAGCAGTGCACCTGTCAAAAAATAGATAACGTTATTCATTTTTCATATCCTGATAGAGTTTTTCCAACTTGTCAGCAATTACATGTATATCAAACTTCTCAATGGCCACCTTTCTTGCATTCAGACGTATTGATTTCATTTTATCAGAGTCCAAAGTGTTCAATACCTCTTCTACTGTTTCAATCACCGTTTCAAGAGAGGCATTTTCCGGAAGCAAAAAACCGTTATAGCCATCCGTAATCGTCTCTTTGATGCCGCCAACGGCTGAACTGACCGTTACGCATCCCGATGCAATGGATTCTACCATTGTCATCCCCTGTGCTTCATCCAAAGACATCAATACAGATATATCTGTCATTTGAAAAATTTCAGCCAATATAGAGTGCTCTTGCGAAGGCAGTTCCCTGTATTTTTGATGTTTTAAAAGTTTCTGCCTTACTTTTTGCCGTTGTTCATAGGTTTTTTCCGTTTTTGCATCTTCTGGTTCCGGTCCTACTGCCAGAACCGTAATATTGGAATACTTTTCAAGCAGATAGTCCGCCAAAGACAGAAAGAGATCAAACCTTTTCCCCTCCTGTTTTCGCCCAATAAACGATACAACTACATCACTCCTCGCTATCTGATATTTCTGTTTCAGATGAACAGTATCGTCCAATGGTTTGAAAATATCTGTATTGACACCATTGGTTATCGTAACAATTCTCTCTTCGGGATACCCTTTTTCAATCAAAATGTTCCGTACATGTTCTGAAACTGCAATATATCTGTCAGCTACACCAAGATGCTCTTTGAACCTGTTGACTGTTACCGGAGCCTCAATGGCTATTTTTGTATTTTCGGATCTATTCTGTAGCTGCTTTCTAAAGTCCGCTACCGGAAACTCAAGTTGATGCACGTGTACAATGTCAACCGGATGCTGATTGATGATTTTGGCAGCACGCACATGGAGAGGATAGGGATCAAGCTTCGTTATTTTTCTAAAGAGCCGCCGGTAGGGTCTGCTTTCCTGAATTCTAAACACTTCCCCTACTTCTGTATATTCATGTGATAACGGATCATTCTCCCGATTTGCAATAAAATAGATATCGATCTTCTCTTTATCGATATATCTGGCATAGTTTTGTGCCACAATTGCCGGAGCAAACCCTCTCTTGTCAGGAATCGCACCATGCGGAACATATTGGCATACTTTTATTTTAGAGGGCACTGTACTTCCTCCAGCTCAACTGTCGTTTCCTCACCATATGTATTACCAAAAACATCCTTCTCAAAAAGCCTCTTGATACAGATCGGATCCTTGCAAGATTTAACAAAACAGAATATGCCGCAAAGCGACTGGTCTCTCACTACTTTGACACAGTCATTGTTGTCCAAAATAGTAAAAGGAGCTGTTGGGCCAAACACTGCTATGCTCTCTACTCCCAGTGCCAATGCCAGGTGCAAAGGGCCGGAATCGACACCAACAAACAGATCGGTATCACCCATTTGTCTCACATAGGCAGATGAAGCCTTTGTGCTTTTCGAAAAGACAAACTGCTCAACACCTTCAGCCATCTTTTCATACCCCTTTGGTACGGAAACTGTTATTGCCGGATTGTCAAACTTTTGTTTAAGCTGGCCAATTAGCCTCTCCAGCGAAACCGTATCTATGTTTTTTGTAACATCCGAAGAGATAGGTGCGATCAGGATATTGTTAACCGATGCAAATTTCGGTTCTTTTAACACTTTCGGCGTCTGCACAGGCAAATGCAAATAGTGACGGACTCTGTCATAAAGGTTATCTG
>JALVXQ010000234.1 GCA_027038255.1 Sulfurimonas sp.
GTTTTTACCAGCAGATTGCAGTTCAAAAAACCATAGAGGCCATTGCAGACAACAAAGACAGAATTCTTTTGACCCTGGCAACAGGAACAGGAAAAACATACATAGCTTTTCAAATAGCATACAGACTTTTTCAATCCAAGTGGAATAGAGACAACAGCGACAGAAGACCTAAAATACTTTTTCTAGCTGATAGAAATGTACTCAAAGACCAATCTATGAACACTTTTAATCCATTAGAGAAAGATTGTGTTGAGGTAAACGGAAAAATCATCAAAAAAAGAGGTGGAAAAGTTCCTACGGCCGGAAATATATTTTTTGCCATTTATCAATCTTTAGCAGTAGAAGAAGAGAATGAAGATGATGTAATGGCATACTACAAACAGTACCCGTCAAACTTCTTTGATTTAATCATCATCGATGAGTGCCATCGCGGGAGTGCAAACGATGAGAGCTCTTGGAGAGAGATACTTACCCATTTTTCAAGTGCAGTGCATTTAGGACTCACTGCAACACCAAAAAGAGATGATAACGGAGATACTTACAAATATTTTGGTGATCCAATTTATGAGTGCTCTCTAAAAGATGGCATTAATGACGGATTTTTGACACCGTATAAAGTAAAAAGAATTCAAACCAACATAGATGAGTACAGGTTTGACCCTAATGACATTATAACCGGTGAGTTAGAGAAGCAGATAGTAGAACTTGAACAGTTTGAAAAGCAGGTGATTATTCCCAAAAGAACGGAGCTTGTAGCAAAAACCATTTTACAAAATATGAATCCGATGGATAAAACCATCATCTTTTGCGTCAATCAAAAACATGCACTTGATATGAAAGTAGCCATAGATAAATATAAGTCAGTAAAAGACAATAACTACTGCGTGAGGGTTACCTCTGATGAAGGGGAGATCGGTCGTGAGTTTTTAGAGATGTTTCAAAATAATGACAGAGATATCCCCGCCATTTTAACATCATCGAAAATGCTGACTACAGGAGTGGATGCTAAAAATGTCAGAAATGTAGTGCTAACGGCACCCATTAAATCTATGACAGAGTTTAAACAGATCATAGGACGCGGCACGAGAGTTTTTGAGGGCAAAGATTTTTTTACTATTATGGATTTTGTGGGGGATACAAATCTTTTTTATGACCCTGCTTGGGATGGTGAAACTGAGGTGCCGCAAAAGTCATCCAAAAAAGAAAAAAACGAAACAAATCAAGATAATTTAGACTTAGAAAGTGAAGAGGACTCATCAAAAGAGAAACCAAAAAATGAGAAAGTAAGCATAGACATAAAAGGCAAAAAGCTCAAAGTCATCAACATAGAGACAACGTATGTAGGAATGGACGGCATACCTTTAAAAACAGAGGATTACCTAGAGTTACTCATAGGAGTACTTGGTAAATTTTACAATGATGAAGAGGGACTGCGTGAGATTTGGAGTAATCCTAAAAACAGAAAAGAATTGCTCTACAAACTCAGAGAGATGAATATAGATGAGTCGCAACTCAATGATTTAAAACTCATATTTAAAGCGGACAATAGTGACATATATGATATATTGGCACACATTTCGTTCAATCTTGACATAAAAACAAGAAGTGAAAGAGTATTTGCCGTTGAACACTCAGAGTTTATAGAAAAACATCATAATGAAAAAGCAAAAGAATTCATAGAATTTATACTAGAGCGGTACAAAAAAGACGGTATAAAAGAACTCGATGTGTAGGTACGCATCCCATTTGGCCACCCCGCGCATTTAGATTTGGCCAGCGCGCGCATCAACACTTGGCCATCTCACGCACTCGTTATTTGGCCACTTTTTCTTTTTGATGCGTATATAAG
>JALVXQ010000235.1 GCA_027038255.1 Sulfurimonas sp.
TCGATGTACTCCAAAGAGACTTTTAAAAGTTTTTCCTGCTCGCTTGTATAATCTAAATCCGGATCATCCAAGAGTGCTACAGAAAACTCTCTGTAGTGTGGTGTCAACTTATAGGTAAAACTGTTTGCAATATTTTCTGCCAAATCTTGCGCCGCCATAGAGGTAGATGGCAAAGGACGTGAATCATCACTGCAATGTTTAAATACCCTGTTTCTACTCAGTGTATCAGCATAGATGACATCACCGCGTGAGACATCTACGACACGTATCTCAGCAGCAAGACTTACGACACGCTTCATGCAGCGGACATTATAGTAAGAGAGTTCACTGCATTTTGCATTGGCACAGCGTACACGCGGCTCATAAAAGTAGCTGTCCTGTTTTGTAGGACGGCGTACATCTCCAGAAATTATGGCTTCTGCACCAATAAGCTCACCGACCTTTACCGAACTCTCTTCATCTACTAAACCACTGCTTTGCAGCTTTTGTTCTTTGATGATGGTATTCAAATCATTGCGACTCACTATAGTAAAGTATTTTTTATTATTAATTCTAAAACTTGCAAGCTTTGCTTCTATCTTGCGTGAGAGCCCTACTCTGTCATTATTAAAATTTAAAATTGCTATCTTTTTTGTTTCAGATATTCTGTCAACCTGAGCAGGTTCAAGTGCTTTTATACGCACTTTTTGGGCACACCCCGTAAAAAAGATTATAAGTGTCAAAAAAGTCAAGTAGCTAAATATTCTCATCCATTCCCTTTATTTGCACTGATTGTATTAAAAAACTATTTAATTGATTATTAATATCCATAAATCCTATAAATTTTACAATTTCTTCTTATTTTTCTTGACATCTTAAAACTATTTGTCTATAATTTCGACCTCTTAACAATAAGAGACAAACGTCTTGTTAGCTCAGCTGGTAGAGCACGTCACTTTTAATGATGTGGCCGATGGTTCGAATCCATCACAGGACACCATTTCTACAATTTTTTTGGCCCCATCGTCTAGCGGTTAGGATCCATGGTTTTCATCCATGTTACAGGAGTTCAATTCTCCTTGGGGTCACCAAATTTTTTCTCAAAATTTCATAAAAAACTTCATAAAATTAAAACTATTAAATAATCTCTAATGCAATGAATAAGAGATAGGGACAGTCAAGGTCAACGCCTCATCTGGTTTTGGAAATTCACCTGATAGGTTTTGTAAAGTTTTTCGAGCGCCGCGGGAGAGAATGTCATTTTCAGAGGAGAGTATTATTATGTCTATCACCTCTGCATCTTTTTGTAGTGTAAATTTCACAATAACTTTTCCCTCTATGCCTCTTTTACGTGCACGCCTTGGATAATAAAGATTTTCTTGTAACAACTGTGCTATGGTTGCGAGATGCATATTGACATATTGTGACTGCAGAGACTCTCTTTGTCTGTTCTTCTCTTTCTCTGCATTTTTATGCGCCATTTTATTTGGGCACTCCGATACAATCTCTTCAGACGTTTTTTGTTGCACTATTTTTTCTTCTGAAAGTATCTTCACCTCAGACTCTTGTTCTAATGTTTCTACTTTATCTGGAGGCAGAATTTTTTTCGGTATTTTTGTTACGTGAGGTTTTGGTTTAGCTCTTTTTTTAACAAGATGTTTCTTTGGGACTTTGAGTTGTTTTTTTGGGACTTTGACTTGTTTCTTTGGGACTTTAACTTGTTTTTTTGGAACTTTCACGTGTTCTTTTTGAACTTTCACCTGCTTTTTTTGAACTTTATTATGCTTTACTGAAGGTTTTGCACTCTCTGTGATACAGCCTAGTCTAATGCAGACACGTTTCTCTTTTTTCTCTCCAGAAGATGAAGAAAATTCATTATAAGTATAAAAAATCGAAGCTAACAATAAAGTATGTAGCAGTATCGAAATGGAGAGAGATTTTGAGTGTTTATTCATAAGCACATCGTATCAAAATCTCTGTTACATTTGTGTTAAATAGCCCGTTTGAATTCTGGATATGCTTCAACACCTACTTCATTCACATCAAGTCCTTCAACCTGTGCATCATCTGTAGCTCTAAATTTTACAAACATATTAATCAAATAAATTACAACATAAGAGCTTACAAAAGCAAAAATCGCTACAACAACAATCCCTTTGAGTTGATCCAAAATAGAAACACTGTCGACAAATATACCTACCGCTAATGTCCCCCAAATACCATTTACCAGATGCACAGAGAGTGCACCAACAGGATCATCAAGTTTGAATTTATCAAAAATAGGAACGGCAAAGACAACAAGTGCTCCACCAATTGCACCAATAAGGATTGGTGTATAGACATCATACAGATCCGGCCCTGCTGTAATGGCCACAAGTCCACCGAGTGCACCGTTAAGTACCATTGTGATATCAAGCAGTTTATAACGCATATACATAATGACAGCGGCGATGATTGCGCCTGCTAGTCCGGCTGTATTTGTATTCATAATGGTTTTTGCAACAGTGTTTGCATTTTCAACAGAAGAGATGGAACCGACACTCCCTCCGTTAAATCCAAACCATCCTATCCAGAGTAAAAGTGCTCCAAGAACAACAAGTGGAATGTTGGAAGCGGGAACAACTTTTATCTTGCCATTTTTATAACGTCCTTTACGCGGTCCCATAATGAGAATCGCAGCTAACAGTGCCCAACCGCCTGTTGAGTGAATAACTGTAGAGCCGGCTAAATCATACATGTGAAGATCTAAAAATGTCCCATCTAAAAAATCAGCTCCCCAGCTGATATTGACAATCAATGGATAAATCAGACCTCCCATCATAACAGTAAAGATCATCAAAGGGATGATTTTTACCCGTTCACTCACGCCGCCACTCATAATATTGACAGTTTTCCCGACAAATGCCATCTGAAATAAAAATGCGGCCCAGATACTCATAGAACTGCTCTCCCATGAACCAAATGCGATGCTGTAGCCAACAAGCAAAAACATTATGGATGCTACAGCATATATCATAGTATTTACGGTTAAAACAGAAGAGACATTTTTCGTTCTGACAAGCCCTGCTTCAAGCATAGCAAAACCAGGCACCATAAAAATAATCAAAACCATCGTAAAAAGTGTGAAAAAAGTGTCTATTATATATTTAAAATCAGCTTCACTCATTGTCATTTCCTTAAATAAACTTAAGAATCGAGTGTATCAAAAAATATATATTTTAAAAATTAAATGAGAAATCTTGCGAGAGTGCATATGCAAAATGCATATGCGATTGGGAAGTTTTGAAACTAAATAGCTTCTTCGTCAGTTTCACCTGTACGGATTCTGATAATTTTTTCGATATCGCTAACGAAAATTTTACCATCACCAATTTTACCAGTTCTTGCCGCTTCAACAATAGTAGAAGTCACCTGTTCTACCATATCTTCTGCAACAACCATCTCCATTTTGATCTTTGGTAAAAAATCAACTACATACTCAGCACCACGGTAAAGTTCGCTATGACCTTTTTGACGACCATACCCTTTTACTTCACTTACAGTCATACCGTCAATTCCGATCTCTGCAAGTGCATCTTTAACATCTTCTAGTTTAAATGGTTTTATAACCGCTTCTACTTTTTTCATTATTATTACTCCAAAAAGTTATATTATTGTCTCAATTGTAACCATATTTCATTACAAAATCAAGAGACTAATCTCATAAAGAGATTAGTTGTTTATGTATCTTTCACCTTGAATTGACTCATCAAGACCTATAGTTTCTTCTTCTTCAGTTACACGAGACCCACCAGTCAATGCAGTAGCAATGTAATAAACGATGACAGTTCCTACAAGCGTGAAAAGACCAATGACAACAACAGATTCAACTTGAACTAAAAATTGTCCTATTCTGTCTCCTGACTCTTTAAGTGGACCATCCCATAAAAGATCGCTATCTTTTACAGCTAACAGACCTGTTGCTAATGCACCAAAAAGACCCGCTAAGAAGTGAACACCAAAAGCATCTAAAGAATCATCATAACCAAGTTTTTTCTTCAGAACTGTAACACCCCAGAATGCGAACAATGTTCCAACAATACCAACGATGAAAGCGCCACCGACATTCACAAAACCTGCAGCAGGAGTAATAGCAACAAGACCGGCAACAGCACCTGTAGCAATTCCTAAAAGTGTTGGTTTTTTATAGACAACCCACTCAGCAAGCATCCATGTGATAGCTGCAGCAGCAGTCGCTATAGTAGTTGTTAGAAGTGCTAAACCAGCGATAGCATTTGCACCAAATGCAGAACCCGCATTAAATCCATACCAACCAAACCATAGTAAAGCAGCACCAAGAGCAGTTAAAAGAACTGTAGCAGGTTTCATCGCAGATTTAGGATATCCAGTACGCTTACCAACTAAGATAGCAAGAACTAAACCAGCTAAACCACCATTCATATGGACAACAGTACCACCAGCGAAGTCTAAAGCACCTGCATCAAAAAGAAATGCACCGTCTCCACCCCATACCATGTGAGCAACAGGAGCATACACTACAAGTCCCCAGATAGCTACGAAAACCAACCAAGTTGAGAACTTGATACGTTCAATGACAGACCCAGCTGCGATTGCAACAGTAATTGCAGCAAACGTACCTTGGAAAGCAACGAATACATATGTAGGATACGTTCCGCTCAAATCTGTCCATTTAATGCCATTTAAGAAAACATTACTAAATCCACCCATTACATTTTGAACTACTGATGATTCTGCAGTACCAAAAGCGATAGAGTAACCAGCAACTATCCAAACAACAAAAGCAACAGTAAATGCTCCAAAAACCATTGCATATGTATTGAGCACATTTTTACTTCTTGTCATACCTGCGTAGAAGAGTGCAAGCCCTGCTGGTGTCATAAGTAATACTAAAGCGGTAGACATCATCATCCACGCAGTATCCCCTGTATCTAATGTTGGTGCATCTTCTGCAAACACCATTGTTGGTAAAGCAAACAAGAGTGCTAATAACCATTTCTTCATGTGAATCCTTTTGTTAATCTTTTCAAAACGGAGTATGACACAAATCTCTACATAAACTATTATTATGTTGCTTAATTTTTAATCATCTGTTTTTCTATCTCTTTTCAATTCTATACAGAATAAAATTATTGTTCAAAAGTTAAGCAGCTTTAAACATTTTCTTAAGTCTTTATTAGATATTATGTACAGATTTTATTTTTAATTACTAGGGTGTTTGAATGAGCGATTTGCTAAATAACGACGATATACAGACTATTAACATTGAAGAGACGCTTCAAAACAGTTATCTTGATTACTCTATGAGTGTAATTGTAGGACGTGCTTTACCTGATGTTAGAGATGGTTTAAAACCGGTACATAGAAGAATCCTCTATGCAATGGACAAACTCAATCTTTCTCACGGAGCAAAGTACAAAAAATCAGCACGTATAGTTGGTGATGTGATTGGTCAGTACCACCCGCATGGTGACACTGCTGTCTATGATGCACTTGTTCGTATGGCACAAGACTTCTCAATGAGAATGCAACTTGTTGACGGCCAAGGAAACTTCGGTTCAGTCGATGGAGATTCTGCTGCAGCTATGCGTTATACAGAAGCACGTATGACAAAGTATGCAGGGGAACTTCTCAAAGATTTAGACAAGAACACTGTAAACATGATAGACAACTATGATGCTACTACAAAAGAGCCCGATGTTATGCCTACACGTGTACCAAATCTTTTAATTAACGGTTCAAGCGGTATTGCAGTCGGTATGGCAACAAATATTCCCCCACACAATCCGACAGAAGTTTTAAATGGACTCAAAGCACTCCTTGCAGATCCAAACATCTCTTTAGTTGATTTAATGGAACACATCAAAGCACCGGATTTTCCAACAGGTGGCATCATCTTTGGTAAAAAAGGAATTATGGATGCATATGAAACAGGACGTGGCCGTATTAAAGTACGTGCAAAGACACACATTGAACAAAAAGCAAAAAAAGAGGTCATCGTCATTGATGAGCTTCCATACCAAGTAAATAAAGCCCGTTTAATCGAAAATGTTGCCAACCTTGTAAAAGATAAAATGATTGAGGGTGTATCTGAAATTCGTGATGAATCTGACCGTGACGGTATGCGTGTTGTCATCGAACTCAAACGCGATGCAATGAGTGAGATTGTTCTCAACAATCTTTTCAAACAAACTGCGATGCAAGTTACTTTTGGTATCATCATGCTATCTATATTAAATCAAGAGCCAAGAATTTTTGGAATTATAGATATCTTAAAACATTTTATCAATCACCGTAAGACTATTATTATCCGCCGTACTATTTTTGATCTTGAAAAAGCAAAAGCACGTGCACACATTTTAGAAGGTCTCAAAAAAGCTATTGACATCATTGATGAAGTTATCCGTGTTATCCGTGCTTCAGACAATGAAGAAGCTGCACGTGACAACCTTGTAAGTGAATTTGATTTCAGCCCGATTCAAGCTGCAAGTATCGTTGCTATGCGTCTTGGTCGTCTTACAGGACTTGAGATAGAAAAAATTGAGAATGAGCTTGCAGAGCTTATGAAGCTCATCGACTACCTCGAATCAATTCTAAAAAGTGAAGAGGTTCTTCACGGTATTATCTCTGAAGAGTTCGATGAAGTTTTAGAGACATATACAACACCAAGACGTACAGACATCGAAGATGATTATGATGATATTGACATTGAAGACCTCATTCCAAATGAACCGATGGTTGTTACTATCACACATAGAGGCTACATCAAGCGTGTTCCTCTTGTAAACTATGAAAAACAAAAACGAGGTGGTAAAGGAAAAACTGCCGTAACGACATATGAAGATGATTTCATTGAGAACTTCTTTACATGTAATACGCATGACACACTTCTTTTTGTAACAGACAGAGGACAACTTCACTGGCTCAAAGTTTACAGAATTCCAGAAGGCAGCAGAACGGCAAAAGGAAAAGCGGTTGTCAATCTCATCAACCTTATGGCAGATGAGAAGATTCAGTCTATCATCCCTACAACGGACTTTAGTGAAGATAAATCCTTAGTCTTCTTTACAAAAAAAGGTGTTGTCAAACGTACAAACCTGAGTGAATTTAGCAACATAAGAAGTAATGGAGTCCGTGCGATTGTTCTCGATGACAGCGATGAACTCATCACTGCAAAAATTGCAAATCAAGACATCAAATACCTTTTCATTGTGACACAGCTTGCACAGTGTATCAAATTTGAGATAGAAAAAACACGTGATCAGGGTCGTTCAACTCGTGGTGTTCGTGGTATCAAATTTAAACATGAAGGCGATGAAGTCGTTGATGCTAACATTATTGCCAATGATGAACAAGAGATTTTAATCGTTGCAGAAAAAGGAATCGGTAAACGTACAGATGCCGGTGAATATCGCCTCACAAATCGTGGTGGATCTGGTGTTATCGCTATGAAGATGACGCCAAAAACAGGCAAACACATCGTAGGATGTCTGATGGTTGATGAAACTATGGATATGATGGCACTGACAAAAGCAGGTAAAATGATACGTGTAGATATGCAGACTATCTCAAAATCAAGCCGTAACACTTCTGGTGTTTACATCGTAAAAGGGGATGAAGTTGTCAGTATCTCACGCTGTCCTAAAGAAGAAAAAGATGAAGATGAGACTCCTGACGACTCTTTATCATTAGAATTGGAATAGTACTTGCTAGATATGCACAATAAAACAGGAGTTTCATACTCCAACAAGGATACTTAATGAAATACTCTTTAGTATTGGCAGCACTGCTCAGTGTTGCATCATTTGCAGCGGATAAAAAAGAAGAGGTAAAAACAACGCAGGTTGCTCCAGCACCTTCAAACATTACAGTAGTATGTCCAACAGGAAGTTGTACAAAACCTGCAGAAGTTCAAAAAGTTGAAGTTATCAACCCTGTTGAAATTTCAAAACCTATTGAAATCGCGAAGCCAAAAGTAGAAAAGAAACCTGCTCCAAAAGCACAAGACGATGTTCTTTCAGTGAAGCAAAATCTCATCATCAGTGTTGTTGGACAAGGTGTTGCACCGGTAAATACATCATCACCGGCACAGGCATATGCACTTGCAAAACGTGCAGCAGTTGCTGATGCTTACAGACTCATTGCTGAGAAAGTAAAAGGTGTTCGTATTGATGGGCAAGACTTAATCAAAAACATGATGGTAAAACGTTCAACAGTAAGAACATCAGTACAGGCAATGGTTAGAAATGCAAACATCGTTGAGACAACCTTTAAAGAGGGATTATGCGAAGTAGAGATGGAAATCACTCTTTCACGTTCTCAATTTCCTCAATAA
>JALVXQ010000236.1 GCA_027038255.1 Sulfurimonas sp.
GTTTAAGTCTTCCGATAGAACCACACCCATACGGGCGCGCTCCTGGTACTCCCTATCCCGCTTCTCTAAGAACCTCTGTATCTTCTCGCTCAGGTCGCCCAAAATGTAATCCACGAAATCCTCAATCTCCCGTCTGGACACGCTGCACCACCTCAGTAGTTATGGACCTCAAGGAGGTCCGCATCCGTGAAAGTTCTCCCACAGCATGGGCAGTAATACCGGTCCTCAGTGTCCCAGTCGATTGATGCTTTTTCACAGCCGCAGAATGGGCATTTAGGCATGGGCCTCCGCCTCCGCCGGCTGCGCCTGCTCTTCCCGCTCTTTCTCCTTCAGCTCTATGAATCGCTCCACGATTTCCTGCTTCAGGAGCTCGCCGAGGATGCTGTCGTTCATGGCTATCTCGAAGAGCTTTGCGGTCTCCACAATTGCGCCGTCTGTCTTGTTTCCCTCTAAGCCATATATGTCGTCATAGACCGCTTCAAACTCTGTGTAAACGCTGATGTACGCCTCCACCATCCTTCTTGTGTCGGGCTTCATGCCGGCACCTCCATAACCGGAGCAAGCAGGGCCCGGAGCTGCAAAGTGTCCGCCACAACCTCAAGGTTCAATGCACCGATGTCCGTGATTGCCAGCTCCGCATACTCACCCTTGAGGAATGATGCCGCATTCGCAAGTCTCTCCGCGGAGAATATCCCTTTCCCCTTGCCTTCGTAGTTCTCCGGCAGATATATCAGCTCATCGCCGTCTATGTTCCTGGCGTGGAGAAGTGCGGTACCATCCACGGAGATGTGTACGGTGTCGGATATCGTGTTGGCCAGCTTCAGAAAACGCCTGAGCTCCTCCATAGGCAACGGGTAAAAGCGGATAACCGCTCTCTTTCCATCTTGACGCGGCGCGGCCACATCTCCCACGGATTCTAAAGCGATCTCCGTGGTGAGGATGTCTCCCTGGAGGACGAGCATGCCCCCGCTCATGTCCACATCTACATTCCTGCGGTGCCCCGTCAGAGCTCTCCGTACGCGGTCGATCTCCACATATCCCTCACTATTGCCGTCGCCGTCTCCCCGGATATGCGCGTAATGGTGCGCAACACCCTGGTAGAATGATGCGCTGAGATGTAAACCCTCATCGTCCAGCTCTATCTTCGCGTAATCGCTCACCAGCGCGCAAAAACGCAGGGCTTTATCCAGATCCGATTTCTTTACGGTTATCACGCTTCTCCCTCCTGCTTAAAGTAGAGTTCAATTGCAGTAACTATCCCGTCCTCAACTGTGAGAAATATATCGTCTGCACCAACGGCTTTACGCACTTTCTCAAAAAAGATTACATTCGGTGTGATTGCGAAGTCATCATCAAATTGCATTTCGATGCCTACGCTCTCTCCATTATCATCGGAATAGAACTTCACTTTGAACTCATATAGATATAACCCTCTTGCAACTGGCCATATTTCATATAAAACTCTCTGCGCCTTCTCTGCAATCTCTTCCAAAATTTTTAATCTTTTATATACTTTCATTCGCCTCCCTCCTTATCCTCGTTTGGAACGGGAACGTAAATCTCAATCTTCAGGTTCTCAAGCTTCTCCTTATCGAAAAGGTCCCAGTTCTCTATCTGCAGAATCGCCAGGCGGACAATTGCCTCGATTTCCTCACGCTCGGTGTACATCAGCTCCGGGCGGTGCGGGGCCTCATCCACGAAAATTCTATCTACAATCTCTTGCAGGAGGGGCTCGGGGAAAATTACCTTCTCGGTCACGCTTCCACCTCCTGCGCCCTTTGAAGCTCTTTTAACTTCTCCCTTACAGCATCAGTCATAAATTCGTCTCTT
>JALVXQ010000237.1 GCA_027038255.1 Sulfurimonas sp.
TAAATATATTTGATGTATAGAGATAAATTATTACAAGTAAAGCAACAAAAAGAGAGCTAAAACGTGCGATATTGGAGTCAACTTTTACAAAATTAAGCGGACAAGAATTTGCCATAAAAATTTACCTTATTTTCAAGTGAATTAGAAATCAAATTTTAGTGAGATAATCTTAAACTTTAACTATATTTTTTTCTTATAATCATAAAAATTATTTTTCAAAAGATTCTATCGCTGAAATGACTGATTTGAGCTTAGGATCCTTACTAAAACACTGCCGTATTGTACACGCCAAAAAATCATTATAATTTTTTTTAAGTGTTACGACGTAAGGATATTTAATTTCTCTAATAGTTCTCAAATTTTGCATTAAGTTAGAGTAATTACTTTTTAAAACGACCACTCCCTGTTTTTGCATCAATGATGCGGATGCTAAAGCCGGAGTAAGAGATAGTTCTCTCTGAAGTTGCACTTTAAAAGTGTCAAGACTTTTTTTAGCAAACTTTTCATATCGGAAGGACTCTTTCAGTGCTGCAACAGTTATGATATTTTGAATCATTTTAGAAACAGCTGAAGTATAATACTTGTCATTTAAATCAGCTTTTACTCCTAAATCTTCACTTAAATACCACCTGCCATCTCTATAAAACTTCTCCTTTGCTCTGTTTAAAAAATACTCTGCTTCTAAAAGTCGTTTATCATCATAACTATTCTCATAAGAGGCTAAGAGTGCTCCAATAAAAAATGCATAATCTTCCAATAAACCTTTTTGCTTTGGTTTGTGATTTGGTACAGTCTGGTGATACAGTTCTCTCTCTTTAATCATCAAAAGCTCTAAAGCTTCTAAACTTTTATCTGCCTGTTTTGCATATTTCATATTGATATATGCCGCTTTATAGAGGGCCTCTATCATCATACTATTCCATGCTGTGTTTATTTTTTTATCTATAAAAGGGTACGTTTTTTCTGCACGAATTTTTTGCAATGCTTTTTGAAATGCATAAAAGCCTTTTGGACGTTTTTGTGTTTCAAGATTAATATGAATCTTATTATGAAAGTTGCCTTCATAACTAAAAGCGATGGCATCTTTAATCTCGCTTGCGTGAGGATTATTTTGTAAAGCCTTGTCTATCTCTTTTTTTGTAAAAGTAAAATATCCACCCTCTTCCCCCATACTATCAGCATCACTTGCACTAAAGTAGAGATTGTTATACTTAAATCTTTTTTCTACCATATGGAGTGTTTCAACAACAACATCTCTATAAAGTTTTTTACCACTCAAAGCATATCCTCTCACATAAAGAGGAATCAACTCAGCCTGATTGTAAAGCATCTTTTCAAAATGAGGAATCTCCCATGCCGCATCAGTTGTATAACGAAAGAAACCTCCTTCAGCATGGTCATACAATCCACGCAGCACCATCACATCAAGCATTGCAAAATAATCTTTTTTCAGCTCGGCATCATGAGAGAGCTGCGCCAAATTTCCAAGTAAATTCACTTTTGCAGCCTGGGGAAACTTCTTTCCTCTTCCAAACCCTTCATAAATGGGTTCATACTCTTTTTTCATAGAGCGAGTCACAGTTTTCAAAGAAAAAATATTTTTAGATTTTTTGCTCTTTGGGTGTAAATTTATTGCATTAGAAATAGCAAATATCTCTTTACTCAGTGCATTTTTATCTTCATATAAAAGGTGCAAACGTTTTAAAAGTGTGTCAAATCCTTCTGCATAACTCTCACGATGTGGCGGTATATATGTTGTAATATAAAATATTTTTTTATCAGGCGTCATAAAAACAGTTAAAGGCCATCCTCCTATATGTTTTTTATATTTTTTATATATATTTTGATAATAAATATCTAATTGCGGCATCTCTTCTTTATCTACTTTTATAGAAATAAAATATTTATTTAAAAGTGCTGCTGTTTTTTCATTTGTAAAGGATTCTTTCTCCATTACATGACACCAGTGACAGGTTGAATATCCGATGGAGAGGAAAATGGGTTTGTTCTCTTTTTTTGCTCTCTCAAAGGCCTCTTTATGCCACGTCATCCAATCTACAGGATTGTGTGCATGTTGTTGTAGGTATGGTGATGTTTCATTTATCAATTCATTTGTGAAAATTTGTGCATTGGACAGAGAAACAATGAGAAAAAGCGTTACAAATATTATCTTCATACACTGATTATACTCCAAATAATTAAATGTGATGCGATTGTGATATAGCAAAATAAAATATATGTTATAATATTTACTTAAACTAGAAAAGGAAAGTTAAAAGATGAAAAAAATCATTAGTATGCTTTCATTTGCGCTTATACTTGCTGCAAATGATTTCACAACTACTAATGCACTTTCACTTTCAGACGCACTGGAGCTTTTACAATCTCAAAACTTGGAAATAAAAGCTGCCAAATATGATGTCGAGAGTGCAAAGGCAAAAAAAGATACAGTTTCGGGGATGAATTGGGGTAAACTAACATTCCAACAAGATTTCGCACGTTCGAATGATGCGGGAAATGTCTTTGGTTTCAAACTCACATCGCGTGAGGCTAATTTTGGAGACTTTGGTGCAGAAGAGTTTATGAATAACTATATGGCAGGTAATCCAGACTACACAACACCACCAGACAGATTAAACTATCCGGATGATCGCAACTTTTTCCAAAGTAAAGTGAAGTATGAAGTCCCTCTTTTCACAGGATTTGCAATCAGCAGTTATGCACACATTATGGATGAGACGACAAAAATAAAGTCGCTTGATAAAGAAAAAACTACAACTGAAAAAATATATGAACTAAAAAAAAGTTTTTATGACATGGCACTGTTGAACTCATCTATAAAAAATTTAAATCAAATCTTACGCAATATTGACACTTTGGAAACAACGACAAAAACAATGATAGATGTCGGATATGCAAAACATGTAGATCTTTTAGAGGTCAAAGCAAAAAAAGGGAATGTTGAACGTCTTCTTATACAAATGTCTGCCAACAAAAAACTGCTCTATCACTACATCAGTTTTCTGCTTAACCAAAAAGTAACTGCTATCATTCCGCCACAAGCAGAAGTGCCAATGCCAAAATTTTCCAATGAAGAAGTTCTTAAAAGAAACATTGATATTCAAAAAGCAAATGAGGGTCTTGAGATTAGAAAAAGTATGCTTGATGCAAGTAAAGCCGGGTACTATCCGTCTGTCGGTGCATTTGGGGAAGTAGCAACAGCAGATAATACCTTTTTAGGTGATGCAAACGACCATAAAGCCTATACAGTAGGTGCAAGACTAACGTGGAATATCTTTAACGGCGGCATAGACAGTGCCAAGATTGAAGAATCGAAAATAGAGAAACTCAAAATGCTCTCACAACTTGAACTTGCAAAACAGGGAATTGCTCTAAAAACTGCTAAAATACGCACAGAGATAGAGAGTTCAGATGCACAGATTGCCTCACTTAAAAAAGAGCTTGCACTTGCCAATGCCATTTATGAAAACTATGAAGGCAGATACAAAGAGAAGCTTGTTTCTATGAGTGATGTCATCATCAAACAATCTGCACAGATTCAAAAGATTCTGCAGTTACAAATCGCAAAAAACAAACGCATTGAAAAAATATTTGCATTAGAAAAATTAGCAAACGGAGAGAAATAAATGAAGAAACTACTACTTATACTGGCACTTGGGGCTTCGCTTATGGCTGAAGCAATTACACTTTCGGGGAGTGTAATATCAGACAATCAAAAGATGATAACAAGTCGTTTTATGGGTTTTGTTACAAATGTATATGTAAACGAAGGGGAGAAGGTCAAACGCGGAGAGGTTCTTTATACTATTGATTCACGTGAAATAGACTCAGCAAAGCATCAAGCTCAAGCAGGTCTTCAAATATATAAAGATAAGCTCATAAATGTCACACTTAATCTCAAACGTTATAAAAAACTCTTAGAAAAGGACATGGTAGCAAAGTATGAAGTTGAGAACTTGGAGCTTGCTGCAAAAAATCTTCAAGATATGATTGACATTGCAAAAGCGAGACTGCAAGAAGTTGAAAACCAGTATAAATATTTAATCGTTAAAGCACCAAACAATGGTGTTATCGTTGCTAAAAATATAAAAGTCGGCGAAATGGCAATGCCTGGTATGCCGGCAATTGTTCTTTCAGACCTCAGTGATTTAAAAATATCTGTCGAAATACCTGAAGAGAGTATGTCACGCATCAGTTATGGCAAAAGAGTAAAAATTGCTATTCCTTCTCTTGGTATTAAAGAGATTGGAAAAATAACAGCGATTATTCCAAATTCCAACCCTATGACACATACATTTAAAATAAAAGTATCATTCAAAACACTGAACAAATCTGTGTATCCCGGTATGTATGCTACCATCACTATCAACTAAGGAGCCTCTATGAATCATCATAAACCTTATGAACCAACAGATACAGCAGGGAAACTCGCCAAAGGCTTTTTACGAAATCCTTTGACAGCTGTTTTAGGTGTCTTTTTACTTGTTATCGGTTATATTGCCCTTATGGTAATGCCGCGTGAAGAGAATCCGCAGATGGTGGTATCAGGATCGACTGTTATCGTTGCACTTCCGGGTGCAAGTGCAAAAGAAGTTTCAAAAATCATCGTCAAACCGCTTGAGCGAAAACTCAAAGAGGTAAAAGGTGTGGAGCATATCTACGGCATGGCTATGGATAATGTTGGTGTTGTCAATGTTGCCTTTTATATAGGTGAGAAAAAAGAGGATTCAAACCTCAAAGTATATGACAAAATCATGCAAAATTCAGGCATGTTTCCAAAAGGTGCGATGCAACCTATGATTAAACCTTTGGATATTGATATTGACATTCCTATTTTATCTGTTGCATTTTATTCCAATAACAATAAAATGAGTAAAACAGAACTCTACGACAATGTAAAAGAGATACAACACCATATCAATGCCCTGCCAAATGTTGCTGTCACAGCAATCAAAGGTGGGCATAAACATCAGTTTAATGTAGAAGTAGACATCAACAAGCTTTCAGGCTACAATCTCTCTATGGGACAGATTATGAAAGCTGTTCAATCTTTGGCTTATAATGTTCCGGCAACCAAGAACAGAACACAAGACAATAAAATAGTGATGCTCAGTGTTGAAAATGCTATTGAAAATGTCAAAGATGTGGGCAATATTATTGTCGCACAGTATATGGGTTCTCCTATATATCTCCGTCAGGTGGCAAAAGTTGAGAACTCTTATGATATTCAAAATTTCAAATCAGCACTTGTCAGTGTGAAACAAAAAGATGGAAAATTCTCTCCATTTAAAGACCAAGTTACACTTACCGTCTCAAAACTGCAAGGAACAAATGCCGTTATCATTGCAGAAGAAGTAAAAAAAGAGTTACAAAGTTACAAAACGTATCTTGCAAAAAATGGCATCAATTTTGTCATTACAAGAAATGATGGAGAGCGTGCAAATGAAGCTGTGAATGAGCTTGTATTTCACCTGATTTTATCCATTGTAATTATCGCCATTCTTTTGATTTTTGTGCTGGGTTGGAGAGAGTCGCTCATCGTTACATTTACCGTCCCTGCAATTTTGGCCATTACGCTTTTTATCGCGTATTTAACGGGTCAAACGATTAATCGAATCACACTCTTTGCATTCCTGCTCTCATTAGGGCTCTTGGTTGATGCTGCGATTATTGTTATAGAAAACATCCACAGACACTACCACTCAATCGAGTCGGCACATGAAAGCAATGATGAGATTATGATAAAAGCGACTGATGAGATTGGTGCACCTACAAATATTGCAACACTTGCCATCATCATGACGATGATACCAATGGCCTTTGTCGGCGGTATGATGGGACAGTTTATGAAACCGATTCCCGAAAATGTACCAGTTGCCCTTGTTGCATCACTTTTTGTCGCTTATATATTTACACCTTATTTAGCCGTTAGAATTTTAAAACGACCTGACCACAGCAAAGGAGAGCATTAATGTTTAAAAAATTTGAAAAGCTTGTGCTTAACGGCATTCAAAGTGCTGCACAAAGAAAATTTATACTCATTGGTACACTGCTGGCATTTATCCTCTCTGTGTTAATGATTGCACCCACTGAAATCGTAAAAGTAAAGATGCTTCCAGGGAAAAATAATGACACCTTTAACATCTATGTTAAACTCCCTACAGGAAGCTCAATTGAGCAGACAAAACAGGTAACAGACTGCGTGAGCTCTTATGTCGTTCAAGAAAAAGAGTTGCGTGACACTGAAGTCTTTTTAGGTATGGGTTCACCACTTGATTTTGCCGGTCTCATCAAAGGAAGCCAGTTCAAAAATGCTGAAAATGTTGCAGAGATTGTTCTTAACATCACAAAAAAGCATGAGAGAGAAGAGCCTTCTTATATGATGGTGCAACGTATGCGTCCAGTCATTCAAGGAAGCTGTGAAAAACTCTACCCAGGTACAGATATCTCTTTTGTTGAACCGCCTGCCGGACCACCTACACTTTCTGCTATTGTAATGGAAGTATATGGGAACAATCCACAAGGTATTAGAAAAATTGCAACCCGTATTGAAAATATTTTTAAACATACAAAAGGTCTTGTAGATATTGACATTATGGAAGATCAGATTTATGATACTTTTGAAGTAGTTGTCAACAGTACAAAAATAGCAAAATCAGGACTCAATGTAAAACAGCTTAATGACATTTTATACCTCGCTTTTGAAGGTATGGATATAGCAGTTAAAAACTCAGACAAATACAATGACCAGATTCCTATCTTTCTTTCACTTTCACAAAAGTCAAAAAGATTTACAAAAAAAGATTTGGCTGCAGTAAAAGCAAAACTGGCTTCACTTAAACTTATGAATAAAATGGGTATGATGGTACCGGTAACGGAACTCGTAACTATCATCCCTAAAAAATCAAACCCTAAAATTATGTCAAAAGACCTGCGTCAAATGACAAATGTCTTAGCTGAGACAGATATGGTCTCTCAGGTCTATCCACTACTCAAAGCAAGAGCATCCATACTAGACACGTTTACAGATGATTACAAAGTAGAAAAGACTGGGCTCTTTAACCTACGTTTGACAGACAAGAAAACAGGTGCAGTGTATGACTTAATCTGGGATGGAGAGATGAAAGTAACCATGGATACTTTTAGAGATTTAGGCGGTGCATTTATTGCAGCGCTTATTCTTATCTTCTTGTTGATGGTTATTTACTATAAAAGTTACACACTAAGCGGTATCATTCTTTTAGGCTCATTTCTCTCTATCATCGGAGTCATTGTCGGGCACTGGATTATGGATATCTTCACAACAGATACATTTTTCCTCACCGCGACATCACTGATTGGTTTTATTGCACTCATTGGTATCAGCTCACGGAACTCTCTGCTACTCATTGATTTTACAAAATCACTGATGGCTGACAAAGGTATGCATAAAGCGGAAGCTATTGCCTATGCATCAGCGACACGTGCGAAACCTATTATGCTGACTGCTGTTGCCATCATCTTAGCATCAACACTTCTTGCAGCCGATCCTGTTTTTGGCGGACTTGGTGTTGCTCTTATCTTTGGTACGATTGCCGCTGTAGTGGCATCACTCATTGTTGTACCGGTATTACTCTATATGTCAAATTTGGAAGCACACTTCCACTTCCATGAGAAAAAAGCCGTTTCTGTAGAAGATCCGGTATAAACTGTTAACTTCCCAATATTGTTGGGAAGTTAACACTACAAATAAACATACTATATCTGCAATACATCTAAAATAAAAATCAAAAATTATAAAATAAAAAAGAAGAGAGAAGACCCTGAAAAAATTCAGAGCCTTTTGATGAAGAAGTTAACTATTAAAGACGAGCGTAGCTTACACTGAGACATGCATCGAGGGCAGCTAACTCATCAAGTGTTTTATCACCGACTACATTATCTACAAGAATGACAGCAAGTGCTTCTTTACTCTCATTACGTGCTAATGAAAAATCTGAAATATTAACACTGTTGTTTGCTAAAATCGTTCCAACACTTCCAATTACTCCTGGAACATCAGAGTTTTTAAAGAGAATCATATCGCCTTTGATTGCCACTTCATTATCAAAACCGTCAATAGAGACAATACGCTCAACACCATCATCAAAGATAGTCGCTGAAATAGTTGTAGTGCCTTCATTCGTAGTCAATTTAATAGTGATAAGGTTTTTATAAACATTAGAATCACCGAGATTTACAGGCTCAACTTCTATGCCTTTTTCTTTTGCAACAAAGTCAGCATTAACATAGTTGATAGTCTCAGAGGAGTGACTCATAGCTCCTACTGTGACAAAAGTAGCAAGTGAATCTACATAGTTACCGATCTCACCCTGCCCATTTACTTTGATAGAGACGATTTTAGATTTGTTGATCTGAGAAGCCATGAAACCAAGTTTTTGTCCCATTTCAAGAAATGGTTTTACGAATGCAGGAATCTTGCTCTCATCTATCGGTAAATTCATCGCATTTGGATAAGAGATGCCTTTCGCAGCTGCAATAGCATTGCCTGCGGCTTGTGTTCCAATGTTGTACTGTGACTCATATGTATTTGCTCCTAAGTGAGGAGAAACAACGATATTATCAAGGTCAAGCAGTTTGTTGTTAATTGCCGGTTCTTTACCAAATACATCAATACCCGCAAAACGGATTTTTCCACTTTTGAGTCCATCATAGAGTGCATCTTCATTATAGAGATCGCCTCTGGCACAGTTTACTAAAACAACACCGTCTTTCATTTTAGCAATCTCTTGCTCGCCGATGATTCCGATAGTCTCTTTGTTTTTCGGTGTATGGATTGTAATCACATCACATGCCAAGATATCATCGAAGTTCTTTGTGTATGTCATATCTAAATCAGTTACTTTTGAAGGGTTGATGTATGGGTCATATGCCACTATGTCCATCTCAAAAGCTTTCGCACGTTTTGCAACACGGCTACCGATGTTACCAAAACCGATGATTCCAAGTTTTTTCCCTTTAAGCTCATGACCATACCACTTCTCACGCTTCCAGATTCTGTCAAGTTTCAGATCATTATGAGAGTATGGAAACATTCTCATACAAGAGAGCATATGTGTCATAGTAAGTTCAACCGCTGCTATTGTGTTTGCAGTCGGTACATTCATAACGATGATACCTTTTTTAGAACATCCAGGAATGTCAACATTGTCAACACCAACACCGGCACGAACGATTGCTTTCATATTATCAGCGTGTTCTAAAAAGAAAGAGTCAACATCTGTTGAACTTCTTGTAATCGCAACATCAGCAGTTGGAATAATTTTTTCAACTAACTCTTTTTTGTCAACATCTGCCGCCATTACAAAATTAATAGCTTCATCGTCTTGAAGCATTTTTAGACCCGCGTCATGAATATGGTCACATACTACTACTGTATATTTTTGCATTTTAATATTCCTCTTTATATGGCTTGATTTGAGCCAAGATTTTATAATTCTTCAGTACATTTACCAAGGAGTGTAATTTATCAACATTTTGTGAATAAATAAGTAATTCTACACCCTGTTTATCTTTTTTTAAAAAGTATTTCAGTCCATAACGTTTCAACTCCTCTTTTAGACAAAAGAGTTGGTAAGGGTCTTTTAATACTGCAGATAATTTATAGGTAATAGTTTTAGTTATTTTTTCATTTAAATTTACTTCGACATAAACTTCATTGACAGGATAAAAATACCCTTTTTTCTGTGTCTGTGACAAGTGATTCAGCCAAATCTTCTCTTTTTGTTTTGGCGCGATATTTTCGCTCTTTAATTTAAGTGGTTTACTCTCTACTAAAACCTCTTGCGAGTTAATAGAGATAAGAAAAGTTGTTATGAAAATGGCAACTCCAATCGCTAGGAGGGGAGCAAACCATTTCATAATCTTTTGCATTGAGAAGTTCTTATTTAAACTTATCTTTGATTAAGTCACCTAAAGAGTGTGACTCATTATCATTAATCTCTTCAAGCATCGCTTGATTTTTAATGTAATCTAATTTTTTAACAGAGAGACGAATACGGTCACGGCGAGTATCAATATTTGCTACTGCTGCTTCAATCTCTTGACCTGATTCTAACTCTTCTTTGTTGAGTGGAGCTAAATCTTCATCACGAATTAAGGCATCAACACCATCTTCTAAAGATACAAATACACCGAAATCTTTAATGTCACGGATAGTACCAGTAACGATAGAGTTTACTTTGTGTGTTTTAGCAAATTGATCAACAGGAGACTCTAAAAGAGTTTTTCTGTTTAAAGAGATTTTTTGATCTTCTTCATTGATCTTAGCGATTTTAACTTCTACTTCATCACCAGATTTTAAGACATCTCTTGCTTTTGTGTTTTTATCCCATGAGATGTCTTGGTTATGTAAAAGACCTTCAACACCATCAATACGAACAAATGCACCAAAGTCAGTAAGTGAAGTAACAGTTCCAGTTACGATGTCACCTTCATTGTATTTTTTCAAGAACTCATCAAATGGTTTTGGAAGTAACCTTTTAAGTGATACACGAAGTTTGTGTGTCTTAGGGTTGATTTCAATCACTTCAACATCAATCTCTTGACCTACTTCTAAGTAGTCTCCCGGATTTTTAACATTTTTGTTCCAAGTGATTTCTGAAATATGTAAAAAACCTTCGATGTCGTTTCCAAGGTCAACAAATACACCGTAATTTTCAATATTTGAAACAGTTACAGTAATAGTATCACCTTCATCAAGCTCAGACTCTACTTCAGCCCATGGATCTGGTTGAACCGCTTTGATTGAAAGTGAAAGATGTCTTTTATCTTTGTCATAAGAGATTGCTTTTACTGTTACAGTTTCACCCTCTTTATAAAGTTTTGACGGATTAACCGGCCCTTTATAAGAGATTTCATTGTAGTGAACTAAACCGTCAACACCACCAACATCTACAAACATACCGTAGCTAGTGATTTTTTTGATGATACCTTCAACGATAACATCTTCAGCCATAAGTTGATCAATGATCTCTTTTTTCTTTTTACGCTCTTCGTTGAAAAGTTTACGACGAGAAACGATAATAGAATTTTCAGCCGGGTCAATTTTAACAACCTGTGCTTTGATTTTACGACCTACTACATCATCAGTGTCTTTAAAAGCAGCTAATGAACGCGGCATAAAGAAAGAAACTGCATCAGCTTCTACAACATATCCACCACGGTTTTTCTTCGCGATAACACCTTCGATTACTAAATCTTCAAAGTCATCTTTATTTGCATCAATAAACTCAATAGTTTTTTCCTGCTCTAAAACCTTTTTGTAAGAAATTTTAGGACGCTCATTGTAGTATCCCATAATCATTACTTTGATCTTATCACCATTACCGAACTTCAGTTCACCATTTTCATCACGGATCTCATCTAAATTGATAATACCCTCTAGCTTATCACCTACACCAACTAATGCTCTGTTGTCATCAGCTTGTATCTCTACTATCTCACCTTCTACGATGCGACTTGTTTCTTGTTGTTTTTCACTTGCAGCAAACATCTCTGCAAAATTTTCTTCTTCTTCAAATGATTCGTTATCGAACGCCATTGCCTATCCTCTGTTACATAAAAATTGCGTGATTATAACTAAAATATGATTATATTGGTATTAAACTTCGGAAGTTTGTGGAAGAAAGTAACTTATACATCAGCTACTATACATTTTGTCTTTAAAGTTGACACAGTTTTTCAACTATAAAAGTTAAATGTTTATTTTCTTCCTGAATTGCTTCTGTAAGTTCATTTTTAATTCTGTATTGATAGAATTGAACCCTCTGAACAAACCAGCCAATTCTCTTTGATTTCAATATTCTAGCATTTTAAAAATTCATTTTCAATTTTAAAGTGAGTATTTGAACTTTTTCTCTATTTTAACTCGTTCCCATCGTCTCCGATGGGAATGCCTACAGAAAAAACAACTGCAAATATACACTCCCACGCTGGAGCATGGGAGCGAGAAAATATGGGATTCTTTCTGGTGTATCTTTTAAAGCGATCTCGATATCATTCTCAGCATTGTCTTTCTACTTGCTATTGGTTTGTACATCACCTTTAGTTAAGCTTTCATTTTTAAAGTTTACATAACTTAATTCTGCCAAGTATCCTAAATCTAAATTCTTTTCTTCATCACTTGTTGCCATTTTTACTCCTTATTTAATAATTTAAAATTTTTCTTGCAGTTGTAAAAATATTTCCCTTACAACCAGCACTATTAGCTAAACCATCCCTGGAACGAATAAACAAGATATTGTAATAATGCGTGTTATAGGTCGTTAAATCTGCCACGACCGTATTGGTTCGTATATCTTTAATCATAATATTCCTAGTATGTAAAAACTTATCTATAAACCAATTTTTATATAAAACACGTCTATAAACAGCATAATGTGCAATTGGCTTTTCTAATTCCAAAACAACTATATTTTGATCTTCGTCCAAGTTATAGTGAAGCACTGAATTTTTACCATTGTAAAGTTCCAAAGATTGCAATGAATGTTTCTTTTGTAAATATTGTTTTGGCATAAATTCTTTATCAAACTTAGATGCAGGTTTTAAAATAGGAATCGCATCCTCAAAATAAACACTATCAGGATGTTCAATAACTTTATATATTTTTTCTTTTTCCGTAAAATTACAATAGTAAAAAAGCAGCGCTTCACTAATAATAATGTCATAGGTAGGTAAAAGAATAAAAAATGCTATAGTCACTCTTTTTATCCATACTTTTTTAGTCACCTTCGATATTATTTTATAAACTCCAACCGATATTGCGATATATACTATTAATGCAAATAAATATACCATTCCCATTACGCTACCTCTCTTTCTAAGTCAATATCATTATTTACGATCGTATTACCTTTACCACCATAAAGCACATCATTGCCTTTACCGCTCCAAAGGATATCATCCCCATCATTACCGATTAATATATCATTACCGGCTCTGCCCTCTACATAGTCATTCCCTGCAAGAGCATCTATACTATCCGCTTCATCTGTAAGGATGAGGATGTCATCGTATGGAGTTGGTTTGGTTGTATCGTCATCATCTATAATTGTCCCTGTTCTCGAGACTATCTGTATATCTTAACTCGTTCCCATCGTCCCCGATGGGAATGCCTACAGAAAAAACAACTGCAAATATACACTCCCATGCTGGAGCATGGGAGCGAGAAAGCGAGAAAAAACTAAAATAATTTAAAAAAAGTTTGCATCGCCTTCCATCCAGCCATACTTACATACTCTCGTTGCATCCACAAAACGTTCATGGGCTTTTTTAGATGTATCACGGAGTGCACCAGGTGTTTCGATGTATCTTTTAGCATAGGCACATGCTTGTTGTGTCTTTTTCGCTCTTTTTGCTCTATTGCGTTCTTTTTCTGCTCTTAATGAAGCTTTATCAAAACGCTTAATCTCTTTACGCCCGTTCTTGTAAGTTGTTACTCTCGGTCCAACTTCGACACCATCTTTAAACTTTGTTTTGATCTCTTCATCATAAAGTCCATACTCTACTTGAACACCATCTTTAAGATCATTTTTAAAGTTCACTATTTTATCGATGACTCTTTTACCATTGTCTAGTTCCCATCTTTTAAAGGTACCATTCAATTTTCCGTGTTTATAAGGAATTTCTTTGTAAATGTAGCTGTCATTGAGTCTGTAAGGTTCGAAAACGTAGATCTTCATAACACCATCTTTCTCTCCATTGACATAAGGAACTGTTTGCTTCAGGACATATTTCCAATCCATTCCACCCTTCAATTTTACATCTACGTCATATATCTTACAAACTCCATCTTTTTTATCATTTTTGTAAGTACACTCTTCACGTACCCAGGCTTTGCCATCGTTAAATGTTTTTGTCTTTTTATTATACGAATAATATCTTGCGATGCCTTCTCTTTTACCATCGACATAGGTCTCGGTACTCCACAACCTCCCATCTTTGGCATATTTTTTCACTACGCCATTTAGTTTTCCATTCTTTTTTGGAGCTACTGTTTTGGATTCATCGAGTACATATTGGTTTTTGGGAACAGAGGGTTGACTTTTACATCCTGAAAAAAGGAGTAAAGAGGTAAGAAGTGAGAGTAAAAACAATTTTAATGGCATGCATTTCCTTTAAATAATATGCTGCATTATATATTGTTATTACTTATTTTAATATAAATTACGTATTTATACCTTGCTCAATTGCATCAACAACATTTTGGATAATCCAGTCGGGGGTGGATGCGCCGGCAGATATGCCGCAGAGTTCTTTGCCTTTAAACCAAGTTATATCCAACTCTTTTTCATCCTCTATGTGGTAAGAATCTTTACAGTTTTCATAGGAGATGTTAAAAAGCTGTTTTGTGTTTGAGGAGTTTTTACCGCCGATGATTATCATAACATCCGCACGTTTTGAGAGTTTTCTCACGGCATCTTGATTTTCAAAGGTCGCGTTACAGATAGTGTTAAAAACACGCACCTCTTTGTGACGCGGTATAAGATAGTTCGCTATCTCCATATAATCTTCAACTTTTCGAGTTGTTTGTGCGATGAGAGCTACTCTTTCATGCAGTTTTACATCTTCAAGCTCTTCAGGAGCAGTAACTACAAGTGCACCGTGTGTCGCGTATGATTTTACGCCTTTAATCTCAGGGTGTTTTTCATCTCCAAAAATGACAACACTGTATCCCTTTTCGCTCATCTCCTGTGCAATCTCTTGAGGTTTTGTCACAAAAGGACAAGTTGCATCGACGACATCGACACCACTCTCTTTAAGGGCTTTGAGTTCATCTTTGACGATGCCGTGTGTTCTTACTATTGCTCTATCACCGGCATTAAAAGTTGTAAAATCATCGACAAGTCCGACTCTGAAATCTTTGTCTAGTCGTGCAATCTCTTTTGAGTTATGAATGAGCGGACCATATGTTGCAGCATTTCTGTTCTCTTCTGCAATTTTAATCGCGCGTTTTACACCAAAACAAAAACCATAATTCTCAGCAAGTTCTATCTTCATGAAAACTCCACTTTTGTAATCTTTTGCAGCAGTTCAAAGAAGTTTGGAAAAGAGGTGTTAATGCACTCCAAATCACGCACTTCCATGCCGCATTTCAAACCGGCAATGATGAAACTCATCGCGATTCGGTGGTCTCCGTCGCTCTCGACACTTGCTTTTTGTAAAGTGCCCCCGACGATTTTATAACCATCCTTATACTCATGCACCTCAATACCGCATGCACGCAGACCTTCAACAACCGTAGCGATTCTGTCAGACTCTTTTACACGCAACTCCTCGGCATTTTTTACCAAACTCTCACCCTCTGCACACGCCATAGCAATAGATAAAGCAGGCAACTCATCTATGAGCCATGAAATGTTATCTTCTACTGTTATGGCATGTAGCGGCGCATATTTCACATGAATATCACCGACAGGTTCGTATCTGTTATCGCTCAACTCATACGAAATATCTGCACCCATTTTCTCTAACACTTTAAATGCTTCTATTCGCGTAGGATTGAGTGTTACACCTTCTAAAACAACCCTTGCATCTGGCGTAATCGCAGCAGCCACAGCAAAGAAAAAAGCAGATGAAGGATCAGCAGGAACTCTGATTTTTAGAGGCAAAAGAGCACCTTCAAGCGGTGCCACTGTTGTTGTCAGTCCGTCGACTTCTATGTTCGCACCCATGCCTTTGAGCATTCGTTCTGTATGGTCACGGGAGAGTTCAGGTTCACGATAAGAGCAAATGCCATCAGCACGAAGTGCTGCTAAAATCATACATGATTTAACCTGTGCAGAAGCGATATTACTCTCATAGTCAAATGCTTTGAGTGAAGCGCCGCGAATAGAGAGCGGTGCCAAATCCCCATTCTCACGTCCGTCAATCTTCGCTCCGATGCTTATCAGCGGTGCGGTCACACGCTTCATAGGACGACGACGGAGATACTTGTCACCGGTAAGTACAAAGTGTCCCTCTGCAGAACTTAACAGTCCACAAAAAAGACGCATTCCGGTCCCAGAATTTCCACAGTCTAAAATCTCAAAAGGCTCCTCAATACCATTGGAAGATATTGTGATAATATTCCCGTCATCTTCCACTTTTGCACCGAGATTTTTGACAATTTCTAAAGAGTTCAGTGTATCTTCTGCACGTAAAAAATTCTCTATCTCACTCGTTCCCTCTGCCAGCATAGAGAACATTACGCTTCTATGAGATATTGACTTATCAGCTGCAATTTCAGAGATAGAAAGTGAAAATGATTCAGCAGGCGATACACTAACTCTGTTCATTATCTCAAACCTATTCCAAGCTCTTTTTTGAGTGCTTCAAGAACTCTGTCCATCGCTGTAGTGATATCCTCTTCTTCGAGTGTTTTTTCATCGGACTGCAGAACAAATCGTAAAGAGAGACTCATGTCATCACCAAGTGTCTCATCTAAATATCTGTCTACCGGATAGAAACGAATCAACTCATCTGTTGCATTGGCATTTATAACAGCTTTGACTTTTTCATATGCCATATCTTTTGGCATGATGAGACTAAGATCTCTAAATGATGCCTGATATTTTGATTTTTTCTCTGCTATTTTTAATCCGTACTCAAGTTTTTCAAAATCAAGTTCACACATAAAAGTAACATCCAAGTCATATGCTTTTTCAACTTCCGGATGGACTCTGAAGAGTTCCCCGATAACAATGCCGTTTTGCACTACTGCTGCAGATTGGTATGTATGAGAAAGTTTGTGTGTTGTTACATGCTCACGCAGCTCAACCTCACCTATAATATCGGCAATCTTTTGTACAAAAGAGCCAAAGTCTATTTTTACAGGTTTACCGCTGTTTGCAAGGGATTCAGGATCTTTTTCACCGCTAAAAAGCAGTGCCATTTTAAAAGATTCCTCGCGAATCGGAGAAAACACAGAACCAATCTCAAAAAGTTTTACAGACGCATAGCCGTTTTTGACATTATGTGATGCTGCTTTTAACAATCCTGTAAGCAGTGTCGGTCGCAAAGTGTCAAGTGTTTGAACGATTGGGTTTAAAAGCTCAAGCTCCTCTTTTGTTGTTGCAAATCCATAAGAGTTTAACACTTTTTTCTCATCAAAAACGAAATGGATGGACTCAAAAAAGCCGCTTTGTGCACATTTATGTCTGTAAACAGAACGTTTTTTGTATGCAAAGTAGTTATCTTCAAGTCTGTTCGCTTCTTGCAGTAAAAATGGCTTGGAAGGAATATTGTCAATGCCTACCATTCGTACTATCTCTTCAACAATATCCTGCTTGTTTACAATGTCATGACGGAATTGCGGCACAGTAATGACAAAGTTATCTGTTGAAGATTTTGATGTTCCAAAACCAAGATTTTTCAGGATTTTAGCGATAACGGTCTTGTCGATTTTAGCACCAATAAGAGAATCAATCTCCGATTTACTTACAATGACTATCTTCTCTTTAAAAGTTTTAGAAAGCTCTATGCTTCCGCTAAAAGTCGTTGATTTTGAATACTCTTCAATCAAATCAATACAGTAAGAGAGTCCGCCCTCAAGTTCCGGTTCAGATCCACGGGAGGTTTTATAAAACATCGGCCCTGCTTCTATCTTCGACTCAGCCATTTTTTTAGAGATGATATCTGGTGGAATATAAGAAGCTTCAAGTACTACCGTACCTTTGTTCTCTTTCATTTTCGACTCATCTTTTTGAATGATACCGACGATGGAAGCTATCTCTCTTTTCTCATCTTCTATGCAGGCAAATCCATGCTCATCTTCAGCAAGGATTACTTTACCCATTTTTTCATTCTCTTGCGTAAAAAAGTTGTGTCTGTATGCACGTAAAATCACACCTGTCGAATGTGTAACATAAAGCATCATAGACTCTACATCACAAGCTCTGCTCTCATCAATTTGAGCGAGTCTGAGTTGCACAATAAACGGCAGTGTAAGCTCTTTGAGGTCAAGTGCTTTATAACGAAGATTGACATCCATATCTTTCTCATGTACTAGAGAGAGTATACGTCCTATGCCACGTTTTTCATCATTGTCTGTCACTGTATACTCATGTACAGGTCTGTCAAATGCAGCAGAGAGATCACGCGCCACACCACGAATACTAAGACAATCACCACGATTTGCAGTCAACTCAATTTCAATCAAATCATCATTAAAAATAGGATTTGTTCTGAGCTCTTGACCAAGTTCAAATTTTCCAAGACTATTGTCAAGTTCCATAATTCCCTTGCCTGTATCAGGAAGTCCCAACTCTGAAGAAGAACAGATCATTCCCTCAGAATCTACACCACGAAGTTTTACCGGTTTAATCGCCATACCACCAGGCATAACAGCGCCAATAGTTGCCACAGCAACAGTAAGACCGGCTCTAACATTTGATGCACCACAAACTATCTGGCGTGTTGCACTGCCAAGGTCTACTTTACAGACATTGAGTTTATCTGCATCGGGATGCTTTTCGCACTCCAAAACTTTTCCAAAAAGTATCTTATTAGGAACTCTGTACTCATGGACTCTGTCTACTTCAAGACCGATGGAGTTAAATGTTTTGGCAATATCTTCTGTTGTTATACCGTCAAGGTCTATCCACTCTTGTAACCAAGATCTTGTAACTATCATTGAAATTGCTCCAGTAATTTAATATCTCCTTCGAAAAGGGAGCGAAGGTCTCCTATGTGATGGATGAGCATTGCAAAACGCTCTACACCAAGCCCAAATGCATATCCGCTGACATTTTTATATTTTACCGATTCAAAAACATTCGGATCTACGATTCCACACCCAAGTACTTCTAACCAACCGGTGTGTGAGCAGACTCTACACCCCTCACCTTTACAAAATACACAAGAGATATCTACCTCTGCGGAAGGCTCCGTGAATGGAAAGAATGAAGGACGGAAGCGTACATCTACATCCCCGAACATATACTTCAAGAAGTCCTCTAAAATAAACTTCAAGTTGGCAAAAGAGACCTTGCCTTCTTCATCAACAAGAAGCCCCTCAACCTGATGAAACATCGGTGTGTGCGTGAGATCATAATCACGACGAAAAACAGCACCCGGAGCAATCATACGGATTGGCGGTTTACTCTCTAACATCGTACGAATCTGCACAGGAGAAGTGTGTGTTCGCAATAGCATCTCATCTTTAAAGTAAAAAGTATCTTGCATGTCACGAGCCGGATGGTATTTAGGCAGATTCAGTGCTTCAAAGTTATGAAAATCATCTTCAACTATCTGGCCGGTTTTCACTGCGAAGTTCATCGACGAAAAGTACTCTACGATTCTGTCCATTGTCTCCATAACAGGATGCAATGCACCTGCAGAGCTTGATGTTGAGAACATAGAAACATCAATAGCTTCTGCTTTCATAGCCTCTTTAAGTGCTTCAGTTTCAAGCACTATCTTTTTTGCAGTGAACTCATTCATTAAGTTCTGCTTATGAGCATTGAGATCTTTTGCAAACTGTGCTTTTTGCTCGTTTGGAACATCTTTCATCTTTGCAAATTCAGCTGCCAAGACACCTTTTTTTCCAAACAGGGCGATGCGAATCTCTTCTAAAGATTCTACAGAGTCTGCGTTGTTTATTTTATCGTACCACTCTTTCAATTGAGAGTCTCCATAATTGTAAAATTTTATAGGGATTATATCAAAAGTAATTTATATATAGCTTCATTTTGTCAATTATATGCTACAATAACCCAAAAACAAGGATAATTTACCATGTGCCTATTCTGTAAAATCGTAAATAAAGAGATACCTGCAAACATCATTGCAGAAGATGAAAACTTCTTAGCTTTCCATGACATTAACCCAAAAGCACCTGTCCATATTTTGGTTATTCCTAAAATACATGTTGACAGTTTTGACGAAGTCAATGGTGAAACGATGGCTGGTATCACAAAATTCATGCAAGATATAGCCAAAGAGACAAAACTCAATGAAAGCGGCTACAGAGTCATCACAAATATCGGCGAAAACGGAGGTCAGGAAGTTAAACATCTTCATTTTCATCTCTTAGGCGGTGCAAAATTAAAATGGGAACATTTTACTGATGCAGATCCAAAAGATTTTCTCTAATTATGCTCAATAAAACTCTAGCCTTTTGTATGCTTCTCTCCTGTGCTGCAGAGGCTACGAGTTTTGATGCGTACAAACAACAAACTAACAAAAACTTCACGCAAGAAAAATCAAAATTTTCCACATACAAAGCAGAACAAAAAGAGGCTTTTAACAATTACATCAAAGAGCTTGAAAAGTACTGGAAAAAACCAATACTTACAAGTAAAAAAGTACTTGTCTCCTACTCTAAAGACAAAAAGAGTAGAACTTTCATAGACTTTGAACATAATGAACTCAAAATTCAGACACTTGCAAAAAACAGAAGAGAAGCAGAAGCAAAACTCAAGCTAGCTCTTGCTAAAGCTGTTACTTTTGACACAAAAGATTTTTACAACAATGATGACTTGGAACAAAAACTTATTCGTATTGAACACTCTAAAAAAATTGTAAGTGCAACTATGGACACAGCCCCTGTTTTAGCTCCTGTTATTTTCAAGAAAAAACCTACTCAAAAAAGCCTTTACAGATATGTTCAAAAGAGAGTGCAACCAAAACATATTCAAGTACAAAACTCACCAAAAGCAGCTCACGAAAAGATTTATACGCTCAATGTCCAATTACCAGATGATACGACTATTAAGCGCTCACGCATATATTATTCAGAAGTAAAACAAGCAGCAAAGAAGCAAAATATTCCACTCTCACTTATCTTTGCGATTATGCACTCTGAGAGCAGCTTCAATCCGATGGCACGCTCTTATGTTCCGGCTTATGGACTCATGCAGATTGTACCCCATACTGCCGGGATTGATGCCTATTATTATCTCTACAAACGTAAAAGATTAGTGGGGAGTTCTTATCTCTATAATGCACAAAACAACATAGCAATGGGCAGTGCCTATCTGCATATTTTGTACTATAGCTATCTAAAAGATATCAAAAATCCGACAAGTCGTCTCTACTGCACTATTGCAGCATATAATACAGGAGCAGGAAATGTTGCCAGGGCATTCGTCAGCACAACTAACAGACACCGTGCAGCGCAGCGTATAAACCTACTGACACCCGATGAAGTCTATGCAAGACTGCTGCAAAATTTACGCTACAGTGAGCCCAAAAGATATTTGATAAAAGTGAGAAAAAGAATGAAGATTTATAAAAAAATATATGAAAGTTAGAGAAGAGTCTCTCTAACTGCAGCAGGCGTCTATTTCACCTAAGTCAATATTACTTTCCCCACCACTGATAACTTTTTCATTTTCACGAATCATTTTACCATTATGTGTCACGGAGTAAGAGAGCTCTGTTGTGTCTCGAATAGTATTGATAGTGGAGCAATACGTTTCAATCGAAGCCGCAACCCAACGCCCAGCCTGAACATCATCACCATCAGAGTTAAAGCTGTAATCTAAAAAGAGTTTAGTAAATTTTCTTGGATGCTCTTCTGCCCGTGTTGCATCACCCTCTACAACCAAATCAGTCACAGTGAAACCCTGATTTTTAGGAAGTAACACAACATCTGTCGCACTACAGGTAATAAGACCTGAGAGAAAATACTCAACCGGAGAAATAGTCGGACAGTCAATTATAAAGCTTGACTTCACCGTTTTTGCCTCAAATTTCATCGCATCTTTATGTGTAATCGTTACTTTCATTAAAACTCCTTATCTGCTCAAATAATTTTTAAAATATGCCAGCTGCTCTTTTGTACGCTCGCTTGATGTTCCACCCTCCGATGTTCTAGCATTCATAGAATGACGAAGTCCAAGATACTCCATCACATCTTCACTGATGCGCTCATCTATCTCTTTAAGATATTTAAAATCTATTTTAGAGAGATCAACACCCAACTCTTCACCTTTTGCTACAGCGCGCCCTGTAATAAAGTGTGCTTCACGGAAAGGAATGTCACACTTCTCAACAAGATAATCTGCCAAATCAGTTGCGGAGAGATGCCCGATTGCACAGGCTTTTTCCATATTTTGTGGTTTTACCTGCATTGTTTTTATCGCCTCTTTTAAAATCTCTAAAGAAATTTCAGCCGTTGCAACCGCATCAAAAACACCCTCTTTATCCTCTTGCGTATCTTTATTGTAAGCAAGTGGCAAACCTTTCATCACAGTTAGAAGTCCCATCAGTGCACCATATACACGACCAGTTTTTCCACGCAGAAGTTCAGGAACATCAGGATTTTTCTTTTGTGGCATTATAGAGCTTCCTGTTGAGTATTCATCACTGAGTTCAACAAATCCAAACTCATAAGATGACCACATGACAAGCTCTTCAGAGAGGCGTGAAATATGCATCATCATCGTTGAAATATTAAAAAGAATCTCTAAAGCAAAATCTCTGTCACTTACCGTGTCAAGGCAGTTCACACTTACACTCTCAAAACCTAAAAGTTCCGCTGTATATTCACGGTCCACATTATGGGGTGTTCCTGCAAGTGCAGCACATCCAAGCGGTGAGATGTTATTACGCTCGTAAGAACTCTCAAAACGCTCTCTGTCACGTTTAAACATTGAAAGGTATGCACCAAGATGAAAAGCAAAGTTGATTGGCTGTGCATGTTGGAGGTGTGTCATTCCTGGAATGAGTGTCTCCGTATGCTTGTTTGCAACATCTAGTACAACTTCCATTAGGGCTTTCATAGCTTCAGAAATTTCCAGATTTTTACGCAGAACATAACGGCGAAAATCAACAGCTACCTGATCATTTCTGCTTCTTGCCGTATGGAGTTTTTTCCCGGCATCACCAATGATTTGCGTGAGACGTTTTTCAATGCCCATATGTAAATCTTCATCAGATATTTTCCATTCAAATTTTCCAGCTTCTATCTCTTCTCTTACTTGAACAAGCCCATTTTCTATCTGCTTGAGTTCCTCTTGCGTGAGGATACCTTGCTTGTAGAGCATTTTTGCGTGAGCCAAAGAGCCCTCAATATCTTCACGGTAAAGTTTTCTATCGTACATGATTGAAGCATTAAACTCATCTAAAAGATTTGAAGCGCCTGCACTAAAGCGGCCTGACCACATTTTTTCCATTATCTGTTCCTTAAGGTTTACATAGTTATTAAAAAGTTTGATATTTTATCTAAAAAGAGAGATTTTACAAAGAGAAGAGCAAGCAGAAGAGAAACTTCTACTCTATAGCCTTCTTGCATAACCTAGATATATCTCAGAGGGAAGAAGATTATTCAGTTACAGGCAGGAACGTTACCGCTGTCTTTTGCATATTCTATAAGAAATTGTCTGAGGTGTTTCGATTTTTTAGTGTATCTCTTACTTTTAAAATATTTCCAAGATTTTTTAGCTTTTTTATTTTTTAAGTGAAGTTCAGCCAAAGGTTTCCCTTTTTTCTTCATCAATTTTTTCCACTGTCTGACTTTATATTTAGAAACAAAATTTTGTCCCGTTTTATGACATTTGAGACATTTTTTTATAAAGACTCTTTGCCCTTTATAAATAGCTGCATCTGCTGTCGTTAAAGACAAAATTGTTAGTGAAATAAAAATAAGTAAAAATTTAACCATTAAACCGACCCCCTAAAATTTAACTTCATATTACATTAGAAATTATTATATTTACCTTATGTCACCAAAATTTGATTTAATAATGAAATAATTTACTATAATTGAAACTTTTTATATAATTTTTCTTCAAAGCCCCACACACCCTTTGTCTTTAAATTGTCCACAACACTCTGTGTGCAGTCAACATCGTCTGGCCACTCTCGGCTAAATCCATCTAGTCTATTTTTATTTGTACCGTCAACACCTACCATAAGTCCTGAGATAAAGATATCACGCTGTGCATCGATGTTATTTGTAACACGCCAAACAAGCATATAAGAGTTATGTACATCATTTTTCTCTGCATCAACAAATACAACGATTCTTAGATGCTGGCTCAAAGGTATTAGCGCATCAAAGTACTCTTTTGCATTTTTTATTTTGTTAATGCTAATGACTGTTATCGGGTTTTTCGTTCTTTGCATAAACTGATGCAGATCAACAACATCAGGAACTAACTCTTTTACTCTTGTTAACATTACTGCATCACCTAAAAGTTGTGGTCCTTCTACTCTATTTGCCGCTGTAGCATCGATGCCAAGTTTCCCGCCGACAAGAGTTTCAGGAGAAGAGTGATCGAGTGCATCCAAAATTCCCTCTGTAATGAACATAGATTTTGGTGTAAATCTGTCTAAAACATAAGTAGCAAATGCTTCATAGTTTTGTAGCTTCGGTGCATTTTCATCTACAAAGATGGCATGCTTGACAAAGCTCATCTGTCCCGCACCCCAAAAAGCGTGCATAAACTGTTTCGCATGCCCTTTGTAAAGCGGTTGCATTTTCGCTAAAATGAGATTATGAAAACCTGCATTTTCAGGCATATGGTAATCAAGTAAGTCCGGTGCTGTTGTCTTTAATAGCGGGAAGAAAATCTTTCCTGTCGCCCAACCCATATACTTATCTTCCAAAGGAGGTTTACCTACAACTGTTGCCAGATAGGTACGTTTTTTCTTCATAGTAATCGCAGAGACTTCAAGCACTGGGTACGGCTCTTCAAGCGTATAGTATCCAGTATGATCTCCAAAAGGGCCTTCAACTTTCAACTCACTCGGGTTTACCCAGCCTTCAATGACATAATCGACATCTTTTGGAATATAGAGCGGTGTTGTGAGTGACTTAACAAGCTGTGCAGGCTCTTTTGTAATGAGTCCGTACATCAAAAGCTCATTCACGCCATATGGAAGCGGAGCCGTTGCACACCATGTATAGAGTGGATTGCCACCTATACCAATGGAAACCGGCATCTTTTTACCCGCTTTTTGATACTGATCAAAAAAGTGTGAAGAGTCTTTATGTATCTGCCAGTGCATGCCGAGATGATTTTTATCATAAACTTGGAGTCTGTACATCCCGAGGTTCACCATTTCACCATCTAAAGATTGTGTATAGACCTGCCCCATTGTGATGAAAGGCCCACCGTCTTGTTCCCATGTTGTAAGAACAGGCAACTTATAAAGGTCTATTGCATCATCAAGATATTTTACCTGTTGACATTCACCCTCACCTTTGAGACGCTTTGGAAAGATATTTTTCAATGAAAAGAGCTCTTTTGCCATATCTATTTTCTGCATAAACCCAGCAGGTGGTTTCATATGCAACAATTTTGTGATTTCATCGGCCACAGATTCAATGGTTCGACCAAAAAGAAGCTCACATCTTTTATAAGAACCAAAAACATTCATAAGTACCGGCTCTTCAAATTTTTTGCCACTTTTAGCATCAACTACATTTGTAAAAAGAAGTGCTTTGCCACCATCTTTCTTTTTTACTTCGGCATAAGCAAGATGTGGAATCTCAAGATAGATATCTAACGCTTCTTCAATGACTTTGAGTTCATCATTTTGTTTTAAAAGATTAATAGTTTTTTTCATAAATATTTATAACCTTTGTGGCATTTCATCTTTAAATGCCGTTTTTTCTGCTTCAGCCAAAAGTTCCAATGCACCCTCTGCTATCATCAGCTCTGCCATCTCATTTCCAAGATTTTCACTTGCCTCTACAGGAACAACTGCACGTTCACGCATTATTTTGCTTCCATCAGCAAATCCGAGCATCACCCTAAAGACAATCTCATCTCCATCACGTACCGCATTACAGGCAACCGGTGCAGAACATCCCGCCCCGATTTTAGAGATAAAATCTCTCTCAATCTGCGTACAAATATAAGTGTCTGTATCATTCAACTGCATAGCCAGCTCACGCAGCTGTTCGTTACCCTGCACTATTTCAATGCCAAGAGCAGCCTGTCCCATCGGCGGTATCATCATATCAAGAGAGAGTTTGTCAACATGCGGAATATCTTTAAGCAGATCAAGTCTATGCAGACCGATGTAAGCGAGAATAATTGCATCGTACTGACCTTCAGAGAGTTTTCTCAGACGGGTATTAACATTACCGCGCAAATCTTTGAGTTTTAAATCCGGTCTTTGTACCAAAAGCTGCATTCTGCGTCGAAGACTTGTCGTTCCAACAACAGCACCCTGTGGTAAATCTTCGAGACTTTTATATTTATGCGATAAAAAAACATCACTCTGGTCTTGTCTCTGCGTGACGGCTACCAGTTCGAGTCCCTCTGGAATGTATGTCGGCACATCTTTTAAAGAGTGTACTGCCATATCTGCCTCGTCCGCGAGCATTGCATCTTCAAGCTCTTTTGTAAAATGCCCTTTACCGCCGATGAGCGCAAGTGGTTTATCTAAAACTTTATCGCCGTTACTGACAATTTTATTCAGTTCTACTGTAATCTCAGGATAAGATTTTTCCACTCTCTCTTTAATGTAATATGCCTGCCATAGAGCAAGGTCAGAGACACGTGTCGCAATTTTTAGTTTTTTCATCTACTCTGCTTTCAAATATTTTTTCTTTGTGTTATCTACTTTGCCATCAAGGTAGATAGTTGGTGTCCCACCGACCATAACTGCATTGGCAGTATCAAGATCACGATTAACCTGTTTAAGAACTGCCGGAGTGTTTAAATCTTTTGGTGTCAGATGTGTTCCCTCTGCTTTGTTAAAAGCTTTTACAATTTTTGCCACATTTCGCTCATTTGAATTGACATGAACATTATAAAGTTTTTCAACTACATCTTTATGCCCTTGCAGTTCTGCTGCAGCAGCAGCTTTTACCAAATAAACAGATGCAGGATGCAGACGTTCTAGTGGAAAATGATAGTAATAGACTGCAAATTTTTTCGGATATTTTTTCATATATGAAAGTGCACCCGGTACAAAACCTTTACAAAATGGGCACAAAGGATCTGAAAAGATTGCTACTTTATGCTTTGCATCAACATTACCGAAAATCAAATTCTCTTTTGTATAGTATGCATCTTTAAAAGGCGGTTTGACAAGATCTGTCAAATTTCCACCATCTGACATATCTGTCAGCTCTTTTGTGATTATACGACCATTAGAGAACCAAATCATTCTCTGTTTAATGATTCGCTTTGGCTTTGCTTTGAGATATGCCTGAACATCTACTATGTACGCATTCCACCCTTTGAGCTGCGTGAGAGGCACAACATCAGAGATGGTTACATCAACAGACTTAAGTCTCGGATTTTCCATAAACTTATCATCTAAAAAATCTTCAACCTTATCACGTACATTACTTGCGTGAGCAAAACTATTTAAGAGTAGTAGTATGCTCAATAATTTCAACATCGATGACATCTGAATCCTTTTTTATATTAATATTTTCATCCTCAAAAGAGGTCTTGCATTTTCCTGATTTTACATTATAACGGTTAACAATCATACTCGTAAAAGCAGAAAACTGCAGTAAAACACCTATAATATCTGTCAAAAATCCCGGAATGATTAAAAGTATAGCACCAATGAGCGTAAAAAGATTTAATCTTTGAAACTGCTCCAAGTCAATACAATTATACGACACTGCCGTCATGTTTTCTACAAGAGTTTTTCTAAAGTTTATGAGAATTGAGATACCGATGAAAGCAGTTAGGAGTATCTCAAAGAATGTTGCTAATCCGCCGATAGCAGAAGAGATTTGTACTGAGACCAGAACTTCTAAGAAGAGGTAAATTACAAAATAGAGCATCTACAGAAGCTCCATGATTTTTGTCTGAATTTCATCCGCTGCTACTGCAGTTTTTTCTGTTGTTTGTCGATTATATATCTGCACCTGTCCGTTTACAAGCTCTTTTCCTATGATGATAGTATAAGGAAAGCCAATGAGCTCTGCATCTTTCATCTTAAAGCCAAAACGCTCTTTTCTGTCATCAATCATCACTTCCACACCTGCTTCTTGCAGCTGTCCGTAAAGCTTCTCGCCAAGTTCCACCTGTGCTTCATCTTTTATGTTACTCACCATAATATTTACCATATATGGCGCAGTGGTTTTTGTCCATATACAGCCGTTGTCGTCATGATGCTGTTCAATTACCGCTGCAACCAAACGGCTGACACCCATGCCGTATGTTCCCATAATGAACGGCTGACTTTTTCCATTTTCATCTAAAAATTCTGCTTTAAGTACTGAAGAGTAAGTCGTACCGAGTTTAAAGATATGCCCGACCTCGATTCCTTTTGTAAAAGAGAGCTCACCATCACAATAGGGACAGATATCTCCCTCATTTACCTCTGCGATATCAGCAAAATATGCCACATCGCTCAAAATTTTAAGATTAACTCCAACAAAATGATTATCTGCTTCGTTCGCACCGCAAATCATCCCTGCAGCATCTATTAAATCGCTGTCGATAACATGTTTTGCTTTATCTTGGTCAAGTGGTCCGATAAACCCAGGCTCAAGTCCTATCTCACGTAACTCTTCTTCTGTTACATCCACTATGTCAAGTGCTTCTGTCGCATTAACTGCTTTAACCTCTTGAAGATTATCACAACCTCTTACAAAGAAAAGAACAATCTCACTCTCATCTTCATAAATAACTCTTTTTGCCACACATTTAACTGTATAGTACGGATCAACTTTGAAAAATTCTGCAAGTTCGTCAATTGTTTTGATATTTGGCGTTAAAAACTTGTTAAAGCTTGCTTCAGGCGCTTCGGGGATGGATGCACGTCTGCTTCGTGAAGCTGCTTCAATGTTTGCACCATACTCACACTTTGAACAAACTGCAATCGTGTCTTCACCGCTGTCAGCTATAACCATCAGCTCTTTTGAACCACTTCCACCAATAGCTCCGCTGTCCGCTTCTACCACTCTAAAATCAAGTCCAAGACGTATAAGAATCTTTTTGTATGCCGCTTCCATCGCATCGAATTCACGGTCTAAATCTTCTGTGCTTGCGTGAAAAGAGTAGCCGTCTTTCATAATAAACTCACGTCCACGCATCAAACCAAATCTCGGTCTTGCTTCATCACGGAACTTTGTTTTTATCTGGTAAAGGTTCAGTGGAAGGTTTTTGTATGATGTTACGCGGTTACGAACCAAGTCTACCATCATCTCTTCATGTGTCGGTCCAAGAACAAAAAGATTGTTCTTTCTGTCTTTAAAACGCAACAGCTCTTTTCCAAATTTCTCAATTCGTCCACTCTCAGCCCATAAATCAGCCGGTGTTACAAAAGAGAGTTCGACTTCCTGTGCACCCACTTTTGTCATCTCTTCATTGATGATATTTTCAATCTTTTTAATAACACGTTTTGCAAGCGGCAGATAGTTGTATAGTCCTGCAGCCACCTGTGTAATGAAACCGGCACGTGCTAAGAAAATATGACTTGGAAGGGATGCGTCTGATGGCGCTTCTTTAGATGTTGGTATAAATGCTCTGCTTCTTCTCAAGTTCTAATCCTTTTTTAAATGGTATTTATATTGGTCTGGGATATTGTTATGTGCATCATTTAAGATGTACTGCATCGCTCCCGTTACTGTATCACTTTTTGCTTCGTGGGATGCCTCACGCATCTTTTTTGTCATATCATGCAAAAATCTTTTAATCGCCTGCTCTGCCATCTTCTTCGCTTCGTACTCATACTCTTTAGGTATAAAACCTTTTGCTATTGCTCTTTGTGTCTCTTGAGCAACCGCTGTATTTGCTTTTTTGTATATCTCTTTGATGATGGGCTCGACATTGAGTGCATCAAGCCACTCAAAGAACTCCACAACACTCCGTCCGACAATGCCGTGTGCTTGTCTGACATACTGCTCTCTATCCGCTTTGTTTGCACTCACAATATTTTGAATATCATCAACAACAAACAAATAAATATCATCGCGCTCCTGCAAATCTATATCTCTAGGAATCGCTAAGTCAAACCAAAATCTTTTAAATGCAACTTTTTCTATCAACTCATTGGTAATAATAGGATATTGCGCACTTGTTGCGGTAAAGATAATATCAAATTCATTCACGGCTTTGTCTAAGTTCCCAAACTCATAAAACTTTGCAGAACACTCTTCAGCCAGCGTCTCAGCCTTCTGTTTTGTTCTGTTTGTGATGTAAGTATCTACACCGTCAGAGACAAGATGTTTTGCACATATCTCACTCATCTCACCCACACCGATGACCAATGCTTTTTTACTCTGCAGATCATCCACTTTCTCTTTTATCTGTCCAATGGCTACAGAAGCAACAGAGACAGGTTTAGAAGAGATATCTGTATGATTTCGTACTTTTGCAGCACATTTAAAAGCATGGGAAAGTGCACGGGAGAGTTTTTTTGCAGCATAACCTTTCTCATGTGCGAAGCGAAAAGCATCTTTAAGCTGTCCTGCAATCTGCGTTTCACCGACAACCATAGAGTCAATCGAGCTAGCCACCGCAAAAAGATGATGAATTGCACTACTGTCATCTACAATTTCAGCAGTTTTTTGTAAATATTCTGCCGACAAGTCACCTTTAAATGTTAGAAGTGTCATAATATGCTGTATGGCATCTTCAATATCACTACAGCATACATAAATCTCCATCCTGTTACAGGTTGCTAAAAGCATCCCTTCACTAATGGAAGGAGACTGCACAAGTCTTTTAAGACAGGCCTCTTTCTCTTCATCTGTATATGTAAATTTTTCTCTGAGTTCTATATCACTGTTTTTGTGCGAAAAGCTGACTGTTAAATAATGCATTAATAACTTCTTTTTATCATAGTTTCAAGGATGTTTACTAAATCTTCATCCTCACGCAAGGCCTCTTTTGCCTCGTTTGAAAGTTTTGCTGCAAGAGCAAAGGACTTCTCTATGGTCTTATACGCATCCATTTGAGATTTAATCCACTCTGTTTCTGATGCATCTGCCTTCTTTGCGTGAGAAGCAAGCAGTCGCTCTCGTTCATCCTCTTGCAATGCTTCATAAAGGTAAATATATGGCAATGTACATTTCCCCTCTACAAAATCATTCATCGCAGGTTTTCCAAGTGTTGCCTCATCGGCGGTGATATCTAAAATATCATCAATAATTTGAAAAGAGAGTCCAAGATTTCTTCCATAGAGTGCATGTGCCTGTGCATCTTTTCCTGCTAAAAGTGCAGCGGCTTTTGCAGCTGCTTCGATGAGTG